>NZ_WIVR01000026.1:0-63082 GCF_009600525.1 Pseudomonas sp. FSL R10-1350 | reverse complement strand
GACCCTGGCCGATGGCAGCCGCCTGAGCCTGGATGCGCGCACGGTGGTCGACATTCTGTTTGACGGGCTGCAACGCCGGGTGCTGCTGCACCAAGGCGCGGTGCAGGTCGACGTCGCCAAAGATGCCTCGCGGCCGTTTATTGTCGACTCCGGCGATGGCACGGTGCGGGCGCTGGGCACGCGGTTTATGGTGCGCAAAGACGACGGCGGCAGCCTGGCGTCGGTGCAGCAGCACAGTGTGCTGTTGACCAATCGTGCTGGCCGTCGGCAAACCATTGAGGCCGGGCAAGTGTTCGCCTTCACCGAACAGGGCATCGACCCTCAGACGCCGAGCTGGCGCAGCCGGGTTGACTGGCTCGAAGGCCGCATCGACGTGCGCGATGAACCGCTCGGGCAACTCATCGAGGCCCTGCGCCCTTATCGCGCCGGGCTGTTGCGCGTCAGCCCGCAAGCCGCGCAACTGCGGGTGTATGGGGTGTTTGCCCTGGACGACAGTGACCGCACCTTGCGTTCACTGGCCGAAACGCTGCCGGTGCAGGTGAACCGCCACGGCTTCTGGTTGACCACGGTGGATGTGCGTTCGGCCAGCGCTTAAAAAAACTGAAAAAAGGTGAGGGGGTTTTGCGTAACGCGGGTCTTGGTTACTGAAAACACACCTATTACGAGCCCGCTTACATGCCCAACCTGCAGATTCGTCCTTGCCTGCTTGCCGCCGCGATCGCCCTGGCAACCGCTCCGTTTGTGTCCCATGCCCAGGCAGACAGCGACGCTGTTGCTGTCGCGCAAGCGTTCAACATCCCTGCAGGTGACCTTGGCGAAACCTTGAGCTACATCGCCCACCAGACGGGCGACATGTTGTCGGTCAACCCGTCATTGATTGCCGGCAAGCGCGCCCCGGCGGTGCAAGGCCAGATGAGCACCGCACAAGCCATCAATCAGGCCCTGGCCGGTAGCGGGCTGATTTTCAGCACCACCGCCAGCGGCGCCTACACAGTACTGCCGGGGGGCGCCCATGACTTGCCGGCCACCACCATCAGCGGCTCACAGTCCAGCTTCACCCAGGACAGCATCTCCAACGACAAAGGCTTTGTCGCACGGCGCTCCACCACCGCCACCAAGACCGACACCCCGCTGCTGGAAACTCCACAAGCGATCTCGGTAGTCACCCGTGAACAGATGGACAACCTGGGCGCGCAGAACCTGAGTTCGGCGCTGCGCTACAGCGCCGGTGTGAGTGCCGGGTTTTATGGCGATGACCCGCGTTATGACTGGCTAACTGTGCGCGGTTTCACCATGTCTCAGTTGGGTATGTTTCGCGATGGCTTGCGCTCATCCAACAACGGCATGTTCGGGCGCGCCGACTCTTATGGCCTTGAGCGCGTTGAAATCCTCAAAGGCCCGGCGTCGGTGCTGTACGGCCAAAACGCGCCGGGCGGGATGATCAACATCGTCACCAAGCGCCCCAGCGATGAGCCCTTTCATGAAGTGCAACTGGGTTACGGCAGCTTCGACAACAAGCAGGCGCGCCTGGACCTCAATGACGCCTTGAACGACAACGGCACTGTGCTGGGCCGCCTGACGATGAACGTGCGCGACAGCCAGGCGCAAATTGACCATGCCGTGGACGATCACGTGTATGTGGCCCCGGCGATCACCTTCCGTAACGACGACACCAGCCTGACCGTGCTCGCCAGTTATCAGCACGACACCAGCGGCTGGGGTACCTGGCTGCCGGCCAAAGGTTCGCTGGTGCGCGGGCCGACCGGGTATTTGTCGCATCACTTCTATGGTGGTGACCCGGACTTCAACACGTTCAAGCGTGATCAATACTCTTTGGGTTACTTGTTTGAGCATCGCTTCAACGACACCTGGCTGTACCGCCAAAACGTGCGCATCGACACCGGCAGCTACGATGCCAAGGCCGTGCGCAGCCTGGGTTGGATCGACCCGGACAACTCAGCCGTGTTGTTCCGTGATGCGGGCATTTACAAGCTCAACAGTGACGTCTACAGCTTCGATAACCAGTTGCAGGCGAACTTCGACACCCCCGGCATCGAGCACACCAGCCTGGTCGGTTTCGATTACACCTGGCAGCGCAGCAAAAACCGTCAACTCAGCGGCCCTGCTTCACCTCTGGACTTGAACAACCCGGGTGCCGTGACCCCGACAGCCAAACCGACGGTGCCTTACCAGCGTGTGATTGATGTGGAGCAGATCGGCGCCTACGCCCAGCATCAGGTGAAGATTGACGATCACTGGATCGCCCGTGTCGGCGTGCGTCACGACCAGGCTAAAACTGACGTTGACGTGAACAACAATGGCCGCAAAGTCGGCGGCAACCTGGACCAGGGCGCCACCACCTGGCAGGCCGGCTTGTTGTACCTGTTCGATAACGGTTTGGCGCCGTACTACAGCTATGCCGAGTCGTTCTTGCCGACCACCGCGAACAGCGCCAACGGCAAGCCTTACAAGGCCACCACCGGCACCAGCCACGAACTGGGGATCAAGTACCAGCCGCCGGGCAGCGACCTGCTGTTGACAGCGGCGGTGTTCGACATCGTGCAGAAAAACATGGTGACCACCGACCCGATCGACACGCGGATCATGATCCAGACCGGCGAAGTGGAATCCAAAGGCCTGGAACTGGAAGGTAAGTACACGCCAACGCCGGGGCTGGACCTCACCGCCAGTTACACCTACCTCGATGCCCGCGTGACCAAAGACAACACACCGGGCAAAGAAGGCACCCGCTTCACCGACAGCTGGGGCACCACCAACCCGCGCCACAGCGCCTCGGCGTGGGCCGACTTCACCCACCAGGAAGGCCAGCTCAAAGGCTTGGGCTACGGGGTGGGCGTGCGCTACGTGAGTGGCCGCCCGGACTACAACGACGACTACTCGCAAGTGCGCGAAACGCCCGGCTACACCCTGGTGGACAGCATGATCCACTACCAGTTGGACGCGCACTGGAACCTGCAACTGAACGTCGACAACGTGACCAATAAAAGCTACATCGCCAACAACTGCTACTTCCTGGACACCTGCTACTACGGCCCGCAACGGACCTTCCTGGCGAGCGCGCGTTATCGTTGGTAATGCCCTGTGAGCCTCTGTAGGAGCGAGCTTGTCTCGCGATCTTTTGATCGTTTAAAAGATCGCGAGGCAAGCTCGCTCCTACAGGGTGAGGTTCGCTAAACGTGACCTATTTTCGTTTGAGATTGTCAGAATCGTTACTCGAGTGTTCTTGGACAACCAACGAAAGGCCAGCCATGCCATTTGAAAAAAGCCTGAAAGCCACCCTGCTCGTGCTCCTTGCTGCCTCGCTAGGGGCCTGCCTGCCTTGGCCGCGCGAGCGCTCTGCTTACGCCGACCTGTGCCAGTCCGAGTATCAATTCAAAGTGCCGGGAGCGGATGGCAAGAAAACCATCATCCTCGAAACCTACTTATACGATCACACCGCGCAGTATTCAGATCGCCCGTTTGAGCAAGGTGTGACCAAGACCTTCCCCGGTGAAACCTATTCACGCAGGCACTTTTACATCCAGCTCATCGCCTACAACAAAGGCCGCATACGCCCGACGCGTTCAAGCAGTGGCGAGGCGCCCATCCCGATTCTCTACGACAGCCGTCAGGCCTACATCACCTTTGAAGACGGCTCACAGTTGAAAGCCCTGCCCGACGTGTACCTGGGTGACAAAGAGACCTACGACTACCCGCTGTATTACGAGAAATATGCGCGGACTTCGCCGTATGACATCAACAGCGATGAAGTGCACAGCCGTGTTCCGCGAATCACCAACAACAGCAGTTACGGCTCGGTCTATCTGATTTTCCCAACCGAAAAATTTGATGCCGATTCGAAATGGACGATCAACCTCGGCTCGATGGAGGTCGGCGGGCAAAAGGTCGATCTGCCACCGATGAAAACCTGCTATCAGCCGGTAAAAAAATGGATCGGCATTGAACCGCTGATGCGGCCGTAAACGCCCCACTCTGTAAAGAAAAAGCCCCGCCGAGCATTGCCCGGCGGGGCTTTTTAACTTACCGCCCCCAGCACGCGGCCATCCAGCCGCCCATGGGGTGCAACCGCTCAGACACGGCGGCGTATTTAGGGTTGAGCAACGTCGCCATGGCACACAGGCCGGTCGCCGACTGCGGGTTCCACAGGCCTGAGAACCCGCTCTCCCCCGCCTCGCGACGCTGGTCATCGAACTTGACGTGGGAGTGCACGAATTCTTCGTGGGTCTTGTCACCCTTGGCGTAAGGTGCGAGCCAGTCCAGCGCGTTCTCCAGGCTGGCGTCTGAAGCGCCCTTGAACACCAGCCAGTTTTGCCCGCGCAGACGCGCTGCCACGGCGGCCCGGGTCAGTGGCTCCAGGTCGTAGACCACATAGTGCAAGGCATCACGTTGCTCGACATCCACCGTTGAACCGCCCGGCCACAGATTGCGTCCCAGTTGCTCAATAAACTGCGCCCGCGCCCGGGCAAACATGGCTGGATCCTCCAGCGCCACCGCTGACAGCGTCGCCAGCTTCACACGGTGCGAGTTCCAGTTATTGATCCAGCGGCCATCACCGGGCTTGAAATTGTGCTCCATCTGATTGAGATAACCCTCACCCAGCTCGCGAATAAAGCGCTGCGCCACAGCGCGCACCGGCGGCGGTAAATCTTCGCGGGTCATGGCATAGGCATCGATATACGCATCCAGCTCAGTCTCATCCACCGGATTAAAACTGGGCTTGTAGCGCGTGCCCCAATCGTTGAGCAACCGCGACAGCGCTTCCAGATCAGCGGGTTGATGCTGCTTTTGCCACAGCAGCGCCAGGTCGCGCATCAGCGGCCAATCCTTCTTGGCCTCCAGGCTTTGATCACGAATGCCCTGATGCGGCAGCGTCCCTTCGGTGTGCACCCGCTCAATGGCCCGCGATTGCGGCAATAGCTGTTTATTGACCTCATTGCGTAACTGCCCCAGCGGCCCCGGGTCGGTGTTCGTGCACCACGACGCCGCCAGGGTCGGGGCGCTCACCACGATGCTGAGCGCTAAAAAGAGCGGGTTGAGAATCGGCCGTTTGGTCATCGAAGGTCCTGAGAAAAGACGTCTGGTCAGTCGGAATTAGCCGTCTGTGGCGGGTTGGGACTCCTTGTTGAGAACTGTAGGTGACGGAAATTGAACGGCGGCTTACGGGGAGAGGGATTTCATGCGGGGAGCGCCGATTAGGGTCGCTGCGCAACCCATCGCAGCCTCGTACCTCGTCAGCGACTACAAGTTTTGGCGTACACACGCCCCGTAGCAGTTGCCGAGTTTGACGAGGCTACGTCTCCTGCAAACAACACAATCCCCGTAGTCGCTGCCGAGGTACGAAGGCTGCGATGGCATTAATCAGTCCACATCCCGCCTTGCCAGCCTGTGGCGATATTGCTAGTGTCGATTTATGACCAAATATTGCCTCACCTCGACTACCACCACCACGACCGCTGAAAGCGGAGCGTGCGAAGTGTCGTGAGCAATTAACAGACGAACTTCAAAGGCCCGCCAGCAATGGACAGGGCCTTTTTTATGCCCTTGTGTTGCTGGCTTATACGCAAGGAGATTCACCTCATGCACGCTCTATTGATACTCGATATGCAAGTGGGTCTGGTTCATGGCCCGGAAAAACCCTGGCGTGGCGAGGCGTTGCTGCAAACCCTGAACAGTCTGATGGACAAGGCCCGCAGCGCAGGAGCGCCGATTTTTCTGGCGCGTCATATCGGGCCGGTGGGTTCGCCCATCGAACCCGGCAGCCCGCTGACGATGATCGTGCAAGAACTGAAGCTTCAGGGTGGCGAGGTGGTATTCGAAAAGCGCCGCCCCAATGCCTTCGCGATGACCGATCTGGCAGACAACTTACGGGCGCACGGGGCGACGGGTGTGGTGATCACCGGCATGAAAACTCAATACTGCGTCGACAGCACGTGCCGCGCGGCGCGTGATCTTGGCTTTGATGCGGTGCTTATTGCCGATGGTCATAGCTGTTCTGATACGCCGGTGATGAAGGCGCAGGACATTGTGGCGCATCACAACGCAACGCTTGACGGGCCGTTCTGCCGGTTGGTTCGGGCTGAGGAATGGCGTTTTTAGGTGAAAACCGCGCAATATTTGTAGTCGCTGACGAGGTACGAAGGCTGCGAAAGATCAAAAGATCGCGAGACAAGCTCGCTCCTACAGGTTTTTGGGCGTACACGCCCCCCTGTAGTCGCTGCCGAGGTACGAAGGCTGCGATGCGGGCCGCAGGACGGCCGTTGAGGGATCGCTCACGCCCGCTCAAACATATAAAAACCCAGAAGCCAGCTTACAAACATATGAATTTTTACAAATGTTTGACTGCTTTATGCTGCGCCCGCTTCTCGTAGGGGGAGGCGGTTCGTCGGGATGTCTGGGCAAGCCGGCCCTCGTCGTACACCAACGCCTGCGCCCACAGCGCAGCCGACTACAGCCAGATTTTTGTGAATGCCGTGCACGGCATTCTGCCGGGAGCCAACCAATGAAAGCAGCACAGTACATCAACGCACAGTGGCTAGCAGGCGAAGGCGCCGAGCCGATCCGCGTGTTCGATCCATCCCTGGGCCAGTCGTTCGCGGAGCTGACAAGCGCCAGCGCAGCACAAGTGGATCAGGCCGTTGCGGCGGCGCGTGAGGCGCTGCCCGCCTGGCGCAATGTCGATGCATCGGTGCGTGCCGGTTACTTGAGGGGCTTTGCTGAGCAGCTCGAACAGCGCCGTGAGGCCTTGATCGCCCTGCAAATGCAGAACAACGGCAAGCCCCGGCACGAGGCCGTGGTTGATGTCGACGATGCTATCGCTACGTTCAACTATTACGCGACCCTGGCCGACGCGCTGGCGAGCAACCCGAACCCTGAAGTGCCGCTGTCGGTGCCCGGCTTTACCTCCCACACGCGGCTGGAGCCGGTGGGCGTTGTCGGTTTGATCGTGCCGTGGAATTTCCCGCTGGTGACCAGCGCCTGGAAGCTCGCCCCGGCCCTCGCGGCGGGTTGCACGGTGGTGCTCAAGCCGTCGGAGATCACCCCGCTGATCGAGCAAACCTACGGCGAGATTGCCGATGCCCTGGGCTTGCCGCCCGGCGTGTTGAACATCGTTTGCGGCAAGGCCGAGACCGGCATTGCGCTGAGCAATCACGCGGGCCTGGACAAGTTGTCGTTCACCGGCAGCAACGCGGTGGGCACGCAGGTGATGCACAGCGCTGCCGCCCATTGCCGCCCGATTACCCTGGAACTGGGAGGCAAGTCGGCGATTGTGGTGTTTGAAGATTGCGACCTTGATCAGGCCGTGGAATGGATCGTGGCCGGCATTGCCTGGAACAGCGGGCAAATGTGCTCGGCCACCTCGCGCCTGCTGGTGCACGAGCGCATTGCCGATGCGCTGATCCAGCGTTTGCAGAGCGCTTTCGAGACCCTGCGCGTAGGCAACCCGCTGACCGGCGAAGTCGACATGGGGCCGCTGACCAGTCAGGCGCAATGGGCCAAGGTGAGCGAGTACTTTGCCATCGCCCGCGCCGAAGGCTTGCAGTGCGTGGCCGGTGGCAAGGCCTGGTGCGACCCCGGCTGGTTCGTCAGCCCGACCCTGTACACCGACGTGCCGTTGAACAGCCGCCTGTGGACCGAAGAAATTTTTGGCCCGGTGCTGTGCAGCCATCGCTTCAGTTCAGAAGACCAAGCCGTGGCGCTGGCCAACGACAGCCGCTTCGGCCTGGTGGCCACGGTGATCAGCGCGGATCTTGAGCGCGCCGAGCGGGTCGCGCAGGCGCTGGAGGTGGGCCACGTGTGGATCAACTCGATCCAGGCGGTGTTCGTCGAAACCTCCTGGGGCGGCACCAAGGGCAGCGGCATCGGCCGCGAATTGGGGCCGTGGGGGTTGTCTGCCTATCAATCGGTCAAGCACGTGACCCGTTGCCTGGGCTAAAGCCCGTGCTCAAGCAGCAGATCGGCGATAAAGGCGCGCACCGCCTCGCTTTGCGGGTGCCCGGCATGGGTGATCATGCTGTGCTGCACGTCGTAGCGTAACGTCGCTGGCTGAAGGGCACGCATTTGCCCGCTCTGCAGCCAGATCTGGGCGTAGTGAGTGGGCAGATACCCCAGGTGCGTGCCGGCCAGCACGCCATGGACCACCGCCTCCATGTGATGCGCGGTGGCCGAAGCGCGATCCGGGATGATGGGCAGCACCTGATCGACCGGCAGGAAACCATGGCGAATCCAGTCACAGGCCTGAAGCTGCGCATGGCTGGGCGAGCGGATTGCGAACAGCGGGTGCGCCTGACCGCAGAAAATCCCGATCTCTTCCGAGTACAGCGGCTGATACGTTAAGGTCGGCAGCGGGCGGCTGAAATACGAAATGGCGATGTCCAGTTGGCCGTCAATTACCGCCCGCTCAAGCTCCGTGGGCGAGTTCACGAAAATGTGCAAATGCATGTCGTGTTCACGCTGATAAAAGCGCGCAATGGCGGCATCGACCCGAGCCGTCGGCAGCGTCGCGATATTGTCCGCCAGCCCCAGATACAGATCCCCCACCAGCCGCCCGGCAAGGTCCTGGGCCTCATTGCGAAACGCATCCACGGCACCGAACAGCACCGCCGAGGCCTTAAGAATGCGCTGGCCTTTTTCGGTCACGCGAAAGCCGCCTTTGCCGCGCTCACAAATGCGGTAGCCCAGACGTTTTTCCAGCCCGGAAATGTGCGTGCTGATGTTCGACTGGCTCATGTTCAACTCAGCCTGAGCCGCCGTAAACCCACCGCACTTGACCACCGTGGCGAAGATGCGCAGCAGGCGCAAATCCATGTCCGTAACGTTTCTGAGCACAGGGGGTCTCGATGGGAGTGGGTTTGTGCAATGTGTGGGAGCGGGCTTGCTCGCGAAGGTCGTTAACGATGACGCGTATTTACCGAGTAAATGAGGCGTTCTGAAGACCATCGCGAGCAAGCCCGCTCCCACTCTTGAGCAGTGTTGCTCTTAAGTGAACAGCAGGGCCTTAGTATCGGGGACTGACCAAGGCCGGGGCAATGGCCGGGGTGGTGGGCAGATTCTGCATTGACAAACAAACTGTGATCACATATCACTGTATTCGCATTTTTCAGCAGAACGCCCACACAACAATAAGACAGGTAAAACGCTATGAGCATTGTGAAACGACTCACGCCTTATTCCGGGTTGAAGGTGCTGATTTCCGGGGGCGCGGCCGGTATTGGTGAGGTGATTGCTGCGGCCTATCTGGAGACCGGGGCCAAGGTGCATGTGTGTGATGTCAGCGAGCAGGCGGTGTTGGCCTTCCGCGAGCGCTACCCGCAAGCGCTCGCCACCCTAGCCGACGTGTCAAACCCGGCCGAGGTCAAGCGGGTGTTTGAACTTCAGCGCGAGTGGGTCAACGGCCTCGATGTGCTGATCAACAACGCCGGCATCGCCGGGCCCACCACCGGCATTGAAAAAATCACCGAGGACGAGTGGGAGCAGTCGATCAATATCAACCTCAATGCCCAGTACCGTTTCGCGCATCATGCGGTGCCGCTGCTGGCGGAATCCGAGCATGCACACATCATTCATATTTCGTCGGTAGCTGGGCGCCTGGGGTATGCCTGGCGCACACCGTATGCGGCGACCAAGTGGGCCATTATCGGGTTGATGAAATCATTGGCGGCAGAGTTGGGCGACCGGGATATCCGGGTCAATGCGCTGCTGCCCGGCATCATTGAAGGCCCGCGCCAGGATCGCGTGATCCGCGACCGCGCCAAGCAATTGGGTATCTCCGAACCCGAGATGCTGAAGCAAACATTGAACAAAATCTCCCTAGGGCGCATGACGCCCCCGGACGATGTGGCCGCCATGGCGCTGTTCCTCTGCTCGCCCGCTGCGCAGAACATCACCGGGCAAGCCATCAGCATCGACGGCAACGTCGAGTACCTCTGAGCCCCCTTTGCAGCAACGGCTTGCCAGCAACCCGCTGGTGAGCCGTGTTTAAGGGCCTTTGAAACCTGTTTTATGCCCCTGCGGCCAATTGTCTGACAATCGCCAAAATAGTCTTGTGATCTGTGATCACAGCGAATACCATCCGTTTCAAACCACACCGGCATCGACGAGATACTCGGTGTGGATGCGCCAGCTAAAAGCGCAACTCCTGACCATAAATACAAAAATGTGGAGAACAGCATGCAACGACCATCCCCCCCTGAGCGTGGCGCCGTCGCCATTGTCGGCGCCGGATTGATTGGCAGAGCCTGGGCCATCGTGTTTGCGCGGGCGGGCCACCCCGTGCGCCTGCACGACATGGACCTGCACACCCTGCAAAGCAGCCATGCGTACATCGAAGCACGGCTCGGTGAACTCGCCGAATTTGAACTGATTGATGAAGCCCCCGGCACCGTGCTGGCGCGCATTACCTGCGTTGCCGATTTGGCAGAAGCGCTGCGTGACGTGGTGCTCGTGCAGGAAAACGTGCGGGAAACCGTCGAGGCCAAAATCGAGATTTTCAGCCAACTGGACGCGCTGGCCCCCAAAGACGCGCTTCTGGCCAGTTCGACCTCATGGCTACCGGCGTCGGAGTTCACTAAAGACCTGCCGGGGCGGGCCCGCTGCCTGGTGGCGCACCCGACCAACCCGCCCTACCTCATCCCGCTGGTTGAACTGTGCCCGGCGCCCTGGACTTCGGCGGATGTGATGCTCCGCGCCCACGCGCTGTACAGCGCAGCCGGGCAAAGCCCCGTGACGTTGTCCCGTGAGATCTACGGCTTTTTGCTCAATCGGGTTCAGGCCGCAGTGCTCAACGAGTGCTTCAACTTGCATGAAGACGGCCTGGCCAGCGCGGCAGACATTGACCGCGTGCTTAAAGAAGGACTGGCCCTGCGCTGGTCGTTTATGGGCCCCTTCGAAACCATCGACCTCAACGCCCCGGCGGGTGTGCAGGATTACGCCCGGCGCTACGGCCAGCAATACCGGCACACCGCTGCGTCGCAACAAACGTTCAGTTGGTCGGACGAAGCGGTTGCCCGCGTGGACGAAGAGCGCCGCCGCACCCTTGAGCTTGAAGACATCAACCAGCGCTCAGCCTGGCGCGACAGACGCCTGATGGCCCTGGCCGCGCACAAGCGTCACGCCCCGGACGCTTGATCGCGGCTTGATCCTGAACAACAAAACCAAGACACCCAGGAGATCCCCATGGCTCGTAAAGTCATCATTACCTGCGCTGTGACCGGCGCCATCCACACCCCGTCTATGTCCCCTTACCTGCCGGTGACACCGGGGCAGATTGCCGAAGCCGCCATTGGTGCGGCCGAGGCTGGCGCGGCAATCGTCCACCTGCACGCCCGCAACCCGGTAGACGGCAGCCCTTCGCAAGACCCGGAACTGTTCAAACAATTTTTGCCGGCCATTAAAGAAGCCAGCGATGTGGTGATCAACCTGACCACCGGCGGCGCACCGACCATGTCGCTTGAGGACCGGCTGCGCCCGGCGCATCAGTTCAAGCCCGAAGTGGCGTCGCTGAACATGGGCACGATGAATATGGGCCTGTACCCCATGCTTAATCGCTTCAAGGAATTCAAACACGCCTGGGAGGAACCCTACCTGGCGGGCAGCCATGACCGTATTTTCAAAAACACCTTCACCGACATTGCCCACATCCTGGAGTCGTGCAGCGAAAACGGTACGCGCTTTGAGATCGAGTGCTATGACATCGGGCATCTGTACACGGCGGCGCATTTCATTGATCGCGGGCTGATCAAGCCACCGTTTTTGATCCAGTCAGTGTTTGGCATTCTGGGTGGCATCGGCGCTCACCCCGAAGACGTGCTGCACATGCGCCGCACCGCCGACCGCCTGTTTGGCGACGACTACCAATGGTCGGTGCTGCCGGCCGGCAAGCAGCAAATGAGCATTGGCGCGCAGTCGGCCACCCTGGGCGGGCACGTGCGCGTGGGCCTGGAAGATTCGCTGTGGGACGGGCCAGGCCAGTTGGCCAAAAGCAACGCGGAGCAAGTGTCGCGCATGCGCACCATTCTGGAAGGTCTCTCACTGGAAGTGGCGACCCCTGACGACGCCAGAGAAATCCTCAAGCTCAAAGGTGGCGACAACGTCAACTTCTAAGCACCGGCACTCACCTGACTAAAAACAATAGAGAGGATATTGCTGGCACTGACGGGCGCTGAACACCCACAGCGCCCTGGAACCCTATCCTCATGAGGAGACCTGAGCCATGTTCGCAACGACCCATACAAAAACAGAAAAGGGACAGTCGCTGAACGCTTTAATGTTTCGCAAGTTAATGCCGATGTTGATTTTTGCTTACGTCATCAGCTTTTTGGACAGGACCAATATTTCGCTGGCCAAAACCCACATGGCCGTCGATTTGGGGATCTCCGCGGCGGCCTATGGTTTTGGCGCCGGGCTGTTCTTCCTCACCTATGCCCTGATGGAAGTGCCCAGCAACTTGATCATGCACCGCGTGGGCGCGCGGCTGTGGATCACCCGGATCATGATTACCTGGGGCATCTTGTCGGCGGGCATGGCCTTTATCACCGACGAGACGACTTTTTATATTGCCCGCGCCCTGCTGGGTGCTGCGGAAGCGGGGCTGTTTCCGGGCGTGATGCTGTACCTCACCTATTGGTTCGGCAAAGAGCAAAGAGCGCGGGCCAGCGGTTACTTTTTGATCGGCGTGTGCCTGGCCAACATCATCAGCGGCCCTATTGGCGGGCTCTTGCTGGAAATGGACGGCATCATGGGCTGGCATGGCTGGCAGTGGCTGTTCTTTCTGGAAGGCATCCCGGCGGTGCTGTTCTCGGTGGTGATCTGGAAAAAACTCCCGGACAAACCCTCCAAGGCCAGTTGGCTGACCAAGGAGCAAGCCGATGAAGTCGAGCAAGCCCTCAAAAAAGAAAACGATGAAGAAATCGCCTCGGGCAATGTGGGCCATTCCTTTAAGGGCGTGTTCAAAATCCCCCAGTTGTGGCTGGCCATTGCGGTGTACTTTCTGCACCAGATCAGTGTGTATTCGGTCATCTTCTTTTTGCCGGGCATCATCGGCACTTACGGCGGGCTGACCTCGGTTGAAATCGGCCTGCTGAACTCAATCCCTTGGGTAGCAGCCGCGCTGGGCGCCGCCTTTTTGCCTAAATACGCCACCACACCCAAGCTGTCGCGCAAGATCATGTTTGGCGGTTTGATCCTGATGTCGGCTGGCCTGACCCTGGCCGCCTATACCCCGCCGATGATTGCTCTGATCGGCTTTACCCTCACCGCCTCGATGTTCTTTGTCGTGCAGCCGGTGGTGTTCCTCTTCGCCAGTTCGAGGCTCGCCGGAGCCGGCATGGCGGCCGGGCTGGCGCTGGTCAATACCTGCGGCATTACCGGCGGCTTCTTTGGGCCCTCCCTGCTGGGGTTTGTCGAGCAAACTACCGGGAGCACCAAAAACGGGCTGATCATTGTTGCCGCGCTGCTAACCCTCGCCGCCTTCCTGAGCACCCGCCTGCGCCAAGCCCAGGAATCTGCCTCTACACCACGGGACAACATCGTATTGCCCCACGTCGCACCGTGCCTGACTGAAAACTCGAGGATCAAATGAACACTCTGTCCCTGGCCCTTCAACTCCACCCCAGCGATAACGTAGCCATCGCCCGTGCGCCGCTGGCGCAAGGCACGGTGGTCACTGAGTTCAACGATATTGTGGTGCGCACCGAGGTGCCCGCCGCGCACAAAGTCGCGCTGGCGCACATCAACACCGGTGAACCGGTGCTGCGCTACGGCCAGATCATTGGCTTTGCCACGCAACCTGTTGCGCCGGGTGATTACGTGCACACCCACAACCTGGAAATGGCCACGTTCGAGCGCGACTATGCGTTTGGCGAGGATGCCAGAGTGGCCACGCCCCCTGCCGACCCGGTCATGTTCAAAGGCTTTGTGCGGGCCGATGGCCGAGTTGCCACGCGCAACTACATTGGCGTGGTGAGCACGGTGAACTGCTCTGCCACGGTGAGCAAAATGGTGGTGGAGCACTTCTCGAAAAACGGTGCGCTGGATGCCTACCCGAACGTGGATGGCGTGGTGCCGATCACCCACAGTTTTGGTTGCTGCATCGAGCACAACGGCGAAGGCGTGAATCAGCTGCGGCGAACCTTGGGCGGGTTTATCAAGCACGCCAACTTCGCGGGGGTGGTGGTCATCGGCCTGGGCTGTGAAGCCAACCAGATGGGCGCGCTGTTTATGGCGCAAGGCATCGAGACCGGCAAGCTGATTGCCCCGGTGGTCATTCAGGACGTGGGCGGCACCCGCAAGGCAACGGATGCGGCCATTGCCGCCGTAGACGCCATGCTGCCGATTGCCAACGCGTGCCAGCGTGAGCCGGTGTCGGCCAAACACCTCACGGTCGCGCTGCAATGTGGCGGCTCGGACGGTTACTCCGGCATCACCGCCAACCCCGCCCTCGGGGTGGCCGTCGACCTGCTGGTGGCCCAAGGCGGCACCGCCATCTTGAGCGAAACCCCTGAAATTTACGGCGCCGAACACCTGCTGACGCGCCGTGCGGCCACCCGTGAAGTGGGCCAGGGCATCGTCGACCTGATCAAGTGGTGGGAGAACTACGCCGACCGCGAAAAAGGCAGCATCGACAACAACCCGACACCGGGCAACAAGGCCGGTGGCCTGACCACCATTCTTGAGAAGTCGTTGGGCGCGGTGGCCAAAAGTGGCTCTTCGGCACTGATGGGCGTGTACCGCTACGCCGAGCCGATTACCGCGCGCGGCCTGGTGTTTATGGATGCGCCGGGGTACGACCCCATGGGCGCCACCGGGCAAATCGCCAGCGGCGCCAACCTGGTGGCCTTCACCACCGGCCGTGGCTCGTGCTTTGGCGCCAAACCCGCGCCCTCCATCAAACTGGCGACCAACACCAAAATGTACACGCGCATGCAAGACGACATGGACATCAACTGCGGGGACGTCATGGACGGCGACGCCACCCTGGAGTCCAAGGGCCGGGAAATCTTCGATATGCTTATTCGCGTTGCGTCGGGGGAAAAATCGAAAAGCGAAGCGCTGGGCGTCGGTAACGAAGAAACCGTGCCCTGGATGATCGGCGCGCAGATGTAAGCAGCCCATAAAAAACGAGGCGGACTGTTCAGTCCGCCTCGTTTTTTTGCATCTGCCGCCGGGTTAATCCGCGTCGACAGGCTTGATCGCATCCGCCACTACCAGCGCACCGGTGTTCACAATAAATTCGGCGGCACTCTTGATGTCGCCTTGCAACGCCTCACACGCCGCCACCGGATCGCGCGCCTTCAGGGCCTCCACCAACGCCGCATGGTGACTGGCCTGCACGCGCTGAATCACCCGCTCGGTGCCCGAACGCAAATCGTAATTGAGGATTGGCCCGATCCGGAGCCACAGCGACTCAACGATCTGCAGCAAAATCGGCATGTCCGCCTGGCCATAAATGGCGAAGTGCAGCGCCTTGTTCAGGGCAATAAGCCGCGACTCATCGGGCGGGTTCTGCGCAAACTCTTGGCAAAACGCATCGTGAATCCCTTGAATCTCCTGCAATGCCTCAGCACTCACCAACTGCGCCGCACGAGCCGCCGCCTGCCCTTCCAGATTCAGGCGAATACTGGTGATCTCGCGAAACTGGCTGACCGTCAGCACCGGTACCCGGATATACCGATTGGCCGCCATCTCCAGCGCCTGCTCAGCGACCAGCCGATGCACCGCCTCACGCACCGGCATCACACTCACGCCCAACGCATCGGCAATGGACCTTAGCGACAGCTTCTCTCCGGGCATGACACGGCCACTGATCAGCAGATCACGAAGCTGGGAATAAACGTCCGCACTGAGAGTCTGGCGGATCATGGGCGACACGAGTTTGGATAGATTCATGGGCGAGGATTATAGGCGGATTGGGGCGTTGGGTGTAGGTGGCTGGAGGGGGTGTGATCACAGTTTTTTTTGGGGATGGCAGGCT
This sequence comes from Pseudomonas sp. FSL R10-1350, assembly GCF_009600525.1. Lineage (NCBI taxonomy): Bacteria > Pseudomonadati > Pseudomonadota > Gammaproteobacteria > Pseudomonadales > Pseudomonadaceae > Pseudomonas > Pseudomonas sp. FSL R10-1350. Next base: position 47,094 of record NZ_WIVR01000026.1, on the reverse strand, counting down.
GGATGGCTGAGCGTGCTGAACAGGCCGTCGGAGGGTATCTGGGTACGAAAACAGGCCTGATGCCGAATAAACATCTGTAGACGCGGTCACAGCAACACTTATGGAGAGGAAGGGACCCATGTCGACACGCTCAACACTCTGCTTACTGCTGTTGCCGATGTTCGCAGGTTGCCAGTATCTACCCCACACGGATTACTTCGTCGCTCCGGCCAATGAGCCGAATCCGGCATGGATCCGGGTCGTCAACTTCACCCAGCATGCGGCCATTTATCAATCGGCAAACGGTGTGAAGACGGGGGGCGTGGTCCGTACCGGGCCTCTCCCATTTATCCATACCCAAGACATTGGCATGCCCAAAGCGGGGCAAAACCTGACCTGGGACTACTATGAGTCAACGCTTCGACCGGGCCTCGAAACGAGTGTCTACATGTCGTGGGAGGGTACGCGTACCCGGACTTGTTTTGTCACAACGACCTTCACTCCAGAAGCCGGGCGCTACTATCAGTTCCTCCTCACGTCAGGCGACGGTGGGACCTGCACGCTTTACCCCACCCTGATCGAGCGAGATAAAGACAGCACAGGCTGGCATTTAGTCCCCAACAAGGACGTGACCTACAAGTACGACGGCCCCACTGCCAAGAGCTTCTATACCAACAGCCAGTTCGAAGATCCCAACTACCAGCCACCGCCCGAGCGCTATCCCGGCATAGACGTCAGGTAGGACGAGCCATTCGCCGACTGGCGCCGGGTGGCTGGCCGGTGATGCGCTTAAAGGCACGACTGAAGGCCGCTTGAGAGGTGTAGCCCAGACGCTGCGCCACGGCCTCAATGGGCAGGCGCTCAAGACTTAGCCATTGACTGGCGAGACGCATCCGCAGCTCCGTTGCATAGCGCAGCGGGGGGATGCCGATAGTCGCCTGGAAGCGTTCCGCGAAGACTGAGCGAGAGGTATTACAGTGCGCTGCCAGTTGCGCGACGGTCCAGTCGCGCGCGGGCTCCCGGTGCAAGGCCAGTAGCGCACTGGCCAGCCTGGGGTCGCGCAATGCCGCCACCAACCCTGAGGCGTTGCCGCAGGCGCACTCAACCCAGCCACGAACGATCATCGCCGCCACTACGTCAGCGAGGCGAGCGAGTATGCCTGCGAAGCCGATGCGCGCAGAGCGGACTTCGCGCTCCATGGAAGCAAGAATCGGCATCAGCCCAGGGTAACGTTGCCCCCTGGCATCTATCAGCATCAGATCTGGCATCAGTCCGCCAAGGCCTTGCAAGCTTGTGAGTTCGAACTCCATGCAGGCACTGAAGATAATGCTACTGGGGCCGACATCGGCACCGGGGGACGCATCCACGGCACAGATCGCGTCGCCAAGAGGGACCGCGTCGAAGCTGCTGATGTCTTGGGCGGGTACATCCTGGTTTGAGAACAGTTGATGGGCTTCACCCTGGGCGATGAACACCGCGTTGCCGGCCGACAACTCGTACACAGTGCCGTCCTCCGTACGCAGGGCGGCGGTACCCACGGCGAGGAAGTGGAAGTAGGCGTGCCCTGGTTTGGCAGCAAAACCCAGCCCGAATGAGGGACCGGCCTGGATGCGATGGTACTTGACGCCCCGCAGGCGCATGCCGCGCAACAGCTCGTTGATAAGGTCGGACGATAAGACGAACTGATCCTGGGATGTCATGTCGGGGTTTCGGTCAAAAACTAAAGATTTTGCATCATAGAACATCCTTACCTGCATCCATAGACTTCTGGTTGAGATAACTTCCAGAGGTATTGCGTGATGAGTAATGGGGTGTGTGACGTTGTAACTGATGCGCGCGTTGGCAACGAAGCTGATTTAGAGCCCGCGACACCGGCATGGATGGCGGTATTTTCGCTGGCGATGGGCGTGTTTGGATTGTTGACCGCGGAGTACCTTCCGGCCAGCTTGCTGACGCCGATGGCCGCTGAACTGGGGGTGTCGGAAGCCTTGGCCGGGCAGGCGGTGACCGTGACGGCAGTCGCGGCGCTGTTCTCAGGGTTACTGCTGCCCGGCTTGACGCGAGGGATCGACCGGCGAGTGGTATTGCTGGGCTTTTCCGTGCTGATGATTGCCTCCAACTTGCTGGTGGCTTTCTCTTCCAGCTTGATGGTGCTGCTGATCATGCGGATTTTGCTGGGTATCGCACTGGGCGGTTTCTGGAGCATGGCGGCGGCCGTGGCGATGCGCCTGGTGCCGACGACGCTGCTGCCGCGGGCCCTGTCGATTATTTTCAGCGGTATTGCAGTGGGTACGGTGGTCGCGGTGCCGCTCGGCAGTTATTTGGGCGGGCTGTATGGCTGGCGCAGCGCGTTTGTGGCGGCCGCCGCCGTAGGGGTAGTCACGCTGGTTTTCCAGCTTTTCACCCTGCCACCTCTGGCTCCGCGCAGACCTGCGCGCTTAAGAACGGTGCTTGAAGTGCTGCTGCGTCCGGGCATTGCCGTGGGTATGTTGGCTTGCGTGCTGGTGCATACAGGGCACTTCGCGTTGTTCACCTACATCCGGCCGTTTCTGGAAAGCACATCCGGCGTGGGGGCTGAAGGATTGGCGCTGATGCTGCTGGGGTTCGGCGCGGCTAACTTCGTCGGCACGCTGTTGGCAGGCTGGCTGCTTGAAAAAAGCCCGCGCGGGACGATGGTGCTGATGCCTGCGCTGGTCGGCGTTACAGCTTTAGCCTTGGTATGGCTGCCTGCTTCTGTGCCGGGTCAGGTGGTGTTATTGGCACTCTGGGGCATGGCTTTTGGCGGTGTACCCGTAGCATGGTCAAACTGGGTAGCCCGGGCGGTGCCAGATCAGGCTGAAAGCGCGGGAGGCATGGTGGTGGCATCGGTTCAGTCGGCGATCGCTGCGGGTGCCGCTGCCGGGGGCGCCATGTTCAGTTTCAGTGGCATCGACGGTGTTTTTGTCGCCGCCGGTATTCTGATGCTGTTGGCAGCCCTGTTGATCGGGATGCGGGTCAAGGTCCAAGCGCCAGGGCACGGCGCAGGAGAAAGTCCGGGCCTGCATCTTTAACCCGATCGGGCGGCCATGAAGGCACACTCGCCCCCTCCCTTTTCTGAAATTAATGAGAAATGCTCATAAACCCTTGCCGATTTAACCGTCTAGTCCCCACTCGCTAGGTCACCTACTGTTCTCCCAACGCCAAATGGGAGATCCACATGCACAAGCGCTCACTCGGAACAAGTTCACTCGAAGTGTCAGCCCTGGGCTTGGGTTGCATGGGCTTGAGCCATGGCTACGGCCCGGCGACTGACACACAACAAGCCGTTGCGCTGATTCGTTCGGCGGTTGAGCGAGGCGTCACGTTCTTCGATACCGCCGAGGTTTACGGCCCTTACCTGAACGAGCAAGTGGTAGGCGAAGCCTTGGCACCGGTGCGCGATCAAGTGGTCATCGCCACCAAGTTCGGCTTCACCTTCGGCGACGACAATAAGCAGCAGATTCTCAACAGCCGCCCCGAGCACATTCGGGTCGCGGTTGAGGGGTCGCTGCGTCGACTGAAGACCGATTACATCGATCTGCTTTACCAGCACCGCGTCGACCCGGACGTGCCGATCGAGGACGTCGCCGGGGCGGTAAAGGACTTGATTGCTGAAGGCAAGGTCAAGCACTTCGGCCTGTCGGAAGCCGGGGCGCAGACCATTCGCCGGGCGCACGCGGTACAGCCGGTCACCGCACTGCAAAGCGAATACTCGTTGTGGTGGCGCGAGCCTGAAAAAGAGATTCTGCCGACGCTGTGGGAGTTGGGCATCGGCTTCGTACCGTTCAGCCCATTGGGCAGAGGTTTTCTGACCGGCACGGTGTCGGCACAGACCACGTACGGCAGCGACGATTTTCGCAGCATCGTCCCGCGTTTCAGCCCGTCGGCACTGCAAGCCAATCAGGGCCTGGTGGTGCTGATCCGTCAGATTGCTGCGCAAAAACAAGCGACCCCGGCACAAATCGCGCTGGCCTGGCTGCTTGCGCAGGCGCCGTGGATTGTGCCGATTCCGGGCACGACCAAACTGTCGCGTCTGGAAGAAAACCTCGGCGGCGCGGATATCACGCTTGATGCCAGCGAACTCAAGGCCATTGATAGCGCATTGGCGCAGATCCGCATTGAAGGCGAGCGTTATCCAGAGGCCCTTAAGGCGCGTGTCGGTCGATGAGCACCGAACATGATCCGCTGCGGCGTACGGTAATCGCCGCACTGGCCAGCGCCCCGCTGCTGTCGCTTGCCGACACCCAAGATGCCAGTGCAACACCGCGTTCAGGCTCACGGATTCTGGTCGCGTATTTCTCGCGCTCGGGTAATACCCGCGTGGTCGCCGGGCTAATCCAGCGTGGACTGGGCGCCGATCTCTTCGAGATTCGCCCCGCCCACGCCTACCCCGAGGACTATCTGCAAACCGTGGAGCAGGCACGTCAGGAGCGTGACAGCGGCTTCGAACCCGAGCTGCACAACAAGGTTCACGCCCTTAGCGACTACGACACGGTCTATCTCGGCTTTCCGATCTGGGGTGAAACCGCCCCGCCGGTCGTGCGTGCCTTCCTCAGCGCCCACGACCTGACCGGCAAGACCCTTATCCCCTTCAACACCCACGGCGGTTATGGCTTGGGCAACAGCCGCAGCGTGCTCGTAAAACACGCGCCGAAGGCTAAGGTAGTGGAAGGTTTTGTGATGGAGGGCGAGCAGGAACGCAAGACCATGGAGCGCGTGAACGGCTGGCTGAACGATCACCCTCTCGCGCGTTAACTGAGTTCTGTACGGAGTGACACCATGAAAATCCGCACGTTGGGCAATGGCCTGGAAGTGTCCGCACTGGGCCTGGGTTGCATGAGCATGACCTCGGCCTATGGCCCGGCTGCCGACAAAGCCAGCATGATCAAGTTGATTCGTTCGGCTCACGAACAAGGCATCACTTTGTTCGATACCGCCGAAGCGTATGGCCCGTTCGCCAATGAAGAACTGCTGGGCGAGGCCTTGCAGCCGATCCGCGAGCAGGTGGTCATCGCCACCAAGTTCGGCTTCGATATCGACCTGACCACTGGCGTGCGTGGCAGCGGTACCAACAGCCGCCCGGAACATATCCGCGCCGTGGCCGAGGCGTCGTTGAAGCGTTTACGCACCGATCACATCGACCTGTTCTATCAGCATCGCGTTGACCCGCAGGTGCCCATCGAAGACGTCGCCGGCACCATCAAAGATCTGATCGCCGAGGGCAAGGTCAAGCATTTCGGCCTGTCTGAAGCGGGCGTGCACACCATTCGCCGGGCGCACGCTGTGCAACCGGTTACGGCAGTGCAGAGCGAATATTCACTGTTCTGGCGCGGCCCGGAAGTGGAACTGCTGGCAGTGCTCGAAGAGCTGGGTATCGGGTTCGTGCCGTTCAGCCCGCTGGGCGCGGGTTTTCTCACCGGTCAGATTGATGAGCACACGCAGTTCGACGCCAGCGATTTCCGCAATTTTGTGCCGCGCTTTTCACCGCAAGCGCGCAAGGCCAACCTGGCGTTGGTCGGTGTGGTGAAAGCCGTCGCGCAGCGCAAACACGCCACACCGGCGCAAGTGGCGCTGGCCTGGTTGCTCGCTCAAAAACCATGGATTGTGCCGATCCCCGGCACGACCAAACCCCATCGGCTGGAAGAGAACCTGGGCGCAGTCGACCTGCAATTGACCGGTGACGATTTGCGCGAGATCAACGAGCAAATGGCGCAGATTCACGTGCACGGTGATCGCCTGCCGGAATCGGCACTGAAGATGACCGGACTCTGAGCCTGCCCGACGCGGCGCTGCATTGGGCGCCGCTTTCACTGTGTGACCGGAGTTGATCCGATGAATCGATTGATCGCCCCCCTCGTTGCTTTGTCACTGATGACGGCAGAAACCCAAGCCGCCAGCGAAATCCGCATTACGCCGAACGGCTCGCAGCCTTCGGTTAAGGGCGCGGCGCAAAACTTTACGGGCACCGTACGCGTTGATGGCCTGTTCAAAGGCGATGCGCCAGCGCGCATTGGCGGCGCCACGGTGACCTTCGAGCCCGGCGCACGCACGGCGTGGCACACCCATCCGCTGGGGCAAACGCTGATCGTCATCGCAGGCGTCGGCTACGTGCAGCAAGAGGGTGGCCCGCGACAGGAAATCCGACCGGGCGACACTGTCTGGATTCCACCGCACACCCGCCACTGGCATGGCGCTACACCCAGCAACGGCATGACCCACATCGCCATTGCAGAAGCCGAGGACGGCAAGACCGTCACCTGGGCAGAGCAGGTCGCGGAGGCGCAATACGCCGGCCATTGAGCTAACGATTCCACTGATCGCCGCATTTATGGCGACCGGCGACATGCCTGGCCTCAACACGGCACTCAACCAGGGACTCAATGCCGGTTTGAGCATCAGCGAAACCCGCGAAATTCTGGTGCAGCTCTACGCCTATGTCGGCTTAGCGCGGCACAGTTGCGCCAAGTCACCGAGTTGCTGAAAAAGCAGGGCGATACACAGACGGCCGAGCGAACCCACGCAGCGCTGACCCAAACACTTTCGCAACTGCCGCCCTTTTAATTGCTCAGGAGCTTCACATGAAAAACATGCTTAAAGCCACGCTCATGTCGGCACTGGTCGGCCTCTCGGCGGGTGAAGCCTTGGCCGCCGACTACCAAAAGAACCCGTTCACCCTCGCCTATGATGGCGCGATCAGCACCAACGAAGCGGGCAAGGTCAACATCCATCCGGTCAGCTACAAGCTCAATGGTCTGGACATCGCCGCCAACGTCTACACCCCGGCTGGCTATGACGCCAAGAAGACTTACCCGGCCGTGGTCGTTGCACACCCCAATGGCGGCGTGAAAGAACAAGTCGCCGGTCTGTATGCCCAACGCCTGGCCGAACAGGGCTACATCACCATCACTGCCGATGCGGCGTATCAGGGCGCCAGCGGTGGTCAGCCGCGCAGCATCGATAAACCGGCGTACCGTATCGAAGACATTCACGGCATGGCCGACTTTATCAGCCAGTTTGCCGGCGTTGATGACAAGCGTCTGGGGCTGCTCGGGATCTGTGGCGGCGGTGGTTATTCGCTGGCGGCGGCGCAAACCGACAAACGCTTCAAATCGCTGGCAACGGTGAGCATGTTCAACTCGGGCCGGGTGCGCCGCAACGGCTACAACGACTCGCAAATGGACAGCATCCAGCAACGCCTGCAACAAGCGTCAGTTGCCCGTGCGCAAGAAGCGGCCGGCGGCGAAGTGCTGTATTCGGGCGATGCCAACCTCACCGAAGAGCAAATTGCCAAACTGCCCTTCGAGCTGTATCGCCAAGGTTATGAGTACTACTGGAAGACCCACGCGCACCCGAACTCGACCTTCAAATACACCACCAGCAGCTTGATCGATTTGATGCGTTTCGACGCCACTGACCATATAGAGCTGATCAACCAACCGTTGCTGATGATCGCCGGGAGCAAAGCCGACAGCCTGTACATGACGCAGGACGCCTTCTCCAAAGCCACCGGCACCACCGACAAGGAACTGTTTATGCTCGACGGCGCCACGCACATCGAAACCTATTGGGTGCCGCGTTATGTCGATGCCGCGATTGGCAAGCTGAGCGCGTTTTACGCCCGCACCTTGTAATCAACCCTCATGGGGGTCGCGCATCGGTGTGCGACCTGCTTTTATGGATGAATCCCGCGCCCCTCATGAGAGGTTCTCATCAATGTCCCGCGCCAACCTTAACGACCTGCAAGCCTTCGTGGTCATCACCCGCGAAGGCAGTTTCACCCGCGCAGCCGCCCAGCTTGGCGTCTCGCAGTCGGCGCTGAGCCACACCATGCGCACACTGGAAAGCCGACTGGGCGTGCGCTTGCTGACGCGCACCACGCGCAGTGTTTCACCGACCGAAGCGGGTCAGCGGCTGTATCAGTCGATGGCACCTCGGTTCGATGAGATCGAACTCGAACTGGCCGCGGTCAGCGAGTTTCGTGACACCCCGGCGGGCACTGTGCGGATTCAAGCGTCCGAACATGCCGCCAACAATATTCTGTGGCCCAAGCTTTCAAAGGTGCTGCCCAACTATCCGGACATCCATGTCGAAATTACCGTCGACTACGCCCTCTCCGACATCGTCGCGCAACGCTATGACGCCGGTGTTCGCCTGGGAGATCAGGTGGCTAAAGACATGATCGCCGTGCCGGTCGGGCCATCCTTGCGCATCGCCGTCGTGGGCTCACCCGAGTACTTCAAACAGCGGCCAATACCGAAGGTGCCCGGTGATCTGGCGGGACAAAATTGCATCAATCTGCGCCTGCCCACCCATGGCAGCCTGATGCAATGGGATTTTGAAAAGGATGGTCACGAACTGAAGGCCCGTGTCGAAGGGCAATGGACGTTCAACAGCAGCGTGCCGATCCTGCGGGCGGCCGTGGCGGGGTGTGGTTTGGGCTTTCTGCCGGAGGACATGGTGGCGCAGGAGCTGGCTGACGGTAGGCTTGTGCGAGTGCTGGAAGACTGGTGCCAACCCTTCGCCGGTTACCACCTCTACTACCCCAATCGCCGTGAACATTCATCGGCGTTCGGGGTTGTCGTTGAAGCGTTACTTTACAAGCCTTGATGTATTGATAAATCGGCAGCGCTTCAACATGCCGCCCGGCATCGACGGCACACTGTTTGAGGACACGTCAGCGGGCTTGGCCCCTGGCCAGGCAATGTGAATTGACGAACGTTGCAGTGTGCTGCAAAGACTGACGTATCTCTGGCTTGGCTATTCCATGCCTGTTGGCAAATTGCTCGACCGCTGTTGTATCGAAACGCGTGGTCTGAATAAAGTCCAAGGCTTCGGGCTGGGTATTCAACCTCCGCGCGACGGGAGGAATACGCAGCAGTAATTTCAGTAATCGCAGTGAAATAAAGTAGTTAGGCGACTTTATGCCCAAAGGGTGTGCCAACTGCTTTAAGAGTTCCCGCAAATCAGGCGTTTGATCATCAAGCGCCAGTAGTTCCTGACCCGCCATGGCAGGATCAAAAGCACACGTCGCCACCAGCTCAACCAGGTAATCCACGGTGACCAGTGGCAGCCAGTGCCTGGCGGTACCCGGCACTGCCGTCAGTTTTCCCTGCACAAGGTTGCGTATCAGCTCCACTAGCGGCTGACCGTCAACGATATGCCCCGTGCGGCTGTGGCCACAGACCGTCGCGGGGTGGACAACCGTCATCTCCCCTCCCTTGGCGGCCATGACGTCTAAGGTCGCAAAATGCGCTTCCAGCTTGCTCGCCTCGTAACCACCGACTTGCCGGTAGACGGCAGGCCAATTCGTGCGCTGCGGATAACGAGGATCAATACCGATGCGTTGCAGATGTTCATGGTTTTTCAGCATGTAGCCGCCAATCATCACTAACCGGCTTTTTTGCTCAGCCGCCAACAGCGCAACGCGCTTTGCCCCTTCTACATTCACCGCACGAGATTGCTCGATTGAAAGCCCCCACGCGAAGTGGGCGCCCAGATGGAACACGACGCTGGCGTGCCTTAGCACTTCGCGATCAGCAAGACTCAGCCCGAGAGTGTCCCGTTGCAGATCACCCGTTACGGCAAATACCCGGCTTGCACACCCGCCCAACGTATCGATTTGCTCGCGCAGTTGAGCCAGTCGCTCCGGGCGACGCATCAACACCCGAATGGTATGACCTTGTGCACTCAGATACGCCACTAAATGCTGACCGATAAAACCGGTTCCCCCCGTGACAAAGCACTCCACGCCCATTTCCCTGTTCCTTGTTTGAGGTAAGGAGCCGAGCGTAAACTGTCGACCCGACTCTAGGGTCAAGCGGTGTTTTCATGAAAATCGGCGAACTCGAAGCCCGCAGCGGTGCCAGCCGCCATACGCTACGTTACTACGAGCAAATCGGCCTGATCTCACCGCAGCGGCGGACGAACAACTATCGCGATTACACAGCCCAAACGCTGCACGACCTGGACTTTATCAAGCGCGCGCAAAGCATGGGATTTTCCCTGGGGGAAATAGGCGAGATTCTGGATGCGCAGCGCAATAAGCTGATCGATTGTGCTGACGGCGCCAAGCTGATTGAAAAAAAGATGGCAGAAGTCCAACTGAAAATCGCCAACCTCCAAAGTATTTATCGGTATCTGGATGAAGAGCGTGCAAACCTCGAAGTTAGTGCTGCGAAACAGCTTGAGATGGAGCAGTTGAATAACTCAGCCGGTCAACAGGGGATGGGGGGGGTGAGGTGGCGTCCATCTAAGCGGCACCCACTCGATAATCTGTAGCCGTTTGGCGGTGGCCGATAGCAGCCTGTCGAGAAGGGCCGCTTTCGGCCAATAGGAGCCGCTGGACAGCTTGGGCAGGTGTTGTCGTTCTGCGTTTGCCTTCAACGTTCGCGGGTTCGCACTGGGTTGGGGTAAAGAAGGCATGGCGGCGGCCTTTTCTCTCTCCCGAAGTGTCGCGCGTACAGTCTGCCCTGTTATGCTGATTCAGCCGTCCAGCGTGTAGATAAGATGCTATACGGCGTTAAGTGACAGGTATGTTGGCTAATTGATAGTTAGGGAAAACTGAGTATGCGTCGCTTAAAAGCCAACGGGTTTGTGTTTGTCAGCATTGCGATACTCTGTTGCGGCTGCACATCTTATTCGTCCCAGCCGACAATCAACGAACCCGTTGAACCCGAAACACAAGAAATCATCTCCAGCTTCAGTTACGCAATAAACTCCCCATGGAAAGACAGTCGCTTCGGCAAGGACGCATACTCAGCGACACTCAACGTTATTCCCGATGCACAGGATAAGAACTCCAGCCTTGCCGCCCCGAGCCTGCCAGCATTAGAAATAAAGATCTCGGAGTTCTCATCTGGCGGCGCTTGCGGACAAGATTACTTGACGGGTCTGAGTCTGGGTTTGATCCCCAGTTGGTGTACGCGGACAAACCTTTTCAAGTTTGATTTTATATTGAATAAGGACCAGCGCTTTTGCAGGCAGAAAACCTACTCGATAAACTCCACGTCGTTTTCACATCTCACGATGATTCCGTTTGCACTCTTCAATACGGGCAATCAGCCATTGACGCTCTATCAGGCGGCGCTTAAAGATTTTCTTCGCAGAGGTCAATGTGCGACACGTTGAGAGGCTGCTTTTGGCCGAAAGCCGACTTTCGTGACGTTCAAGCGAACTCTCACGACAGCCATTTAAGACGTGCAAACGCCCCATCCATCTACTAATAGGGCACGCAGAAATGTGTTGCTCACTTCAACATCACAAGCCCCCGAAAATATCAGCTCACGCCCGCGCTCACATCCGGTGATGTTCTAGCAAGAAATCCACGAACAATCGCACTCGCGCAGGCATTGCCGCCCCGCCGACGAACACCGCATGAATCGGTTCGCGGTCCCCGGGGTTCCAGGCTTCCAGCAGGGGAATAAGGTCGCCGCGCTGCAGGTCCTCGCTCACGCTGAACTCACCGATACGTGCAATGCCGGCACCTACGCGCGCGAGTTGTGCCAGCGCTTCACCACTGCTGCATTCGATGTTACCGCTGACCTTTAGGGAGAACTCTTCTCCATCACGGATGAACGGCCAGTTGGGTTCGGCACGCCGGAAGTTGAAGCGTAGGCAGTTGTGCTGCAACAGGTCTTCCGGTGCCTGGGGGATGCCGTGGCGCTGTAAATACTCGGGCGATGCCACCACGACCTGGCCGGTGTCGCCGATTCTGCGCGCGGTCAGCGGGCTGTCAGGCAGATGGCCAAAGCGGACCGCGACGTCGGCCTGCCCGCCGAGAATGTCGACCACTTCGTCGCCGAGGGTAAGGTCGACGACGATGTTCGGGTAACGGGCGCTGAATGCTGCAACCAAGGGAACGATGGCCAGCCGCCCATGGCCAAGGGCCGCACTGACCCGCAATCGCCCCTTGGGTACGCCCTGATCGGCGATGGCTTCTTCGACCTCGTCCATGTCGGCCAGGATACGCCGGGCGCCGCGCAGGAACGCTTCGCCCTCGGCAGTAAAGGTGATCGCTCGGGTGGTGCGCAACAGCAGGCGGGTGCCAAGGCGTTGCTCGGTACGCGCGATGATCCGACTGACTGCTGAGGGTGTCAGGCCCAGTGCTCGCGCAGCGGCCGAGAGGCTGCCTTCCTGAGCCACGGTGGTGAACACGCTCATTTCACCTGACCTGCCGTTGAAGTCCACTTGTGCCTCCCGCGCAAAGGTGATTGCCAAAAATGCTATCTACCGCTTGAAAAGACGGGATCGTAGCATTAGCGGCATAGATAAGGAGCCTTTCATGCGTATCAATCCACCCCTTGTAGCGCTCGCCATCGGAGCCTTTGGCATCGGCGTAACAGAATTCGCCCCCATGGGCATGTTGCCGGGTATCGCTGCGGATCTGGGCGTTTCCATTCCCGCCGCCGGTTTGCTGGTCAGCGCATATGCGTTGGGCGTATTGCTCGGCGCACCGCTGATGACCCTGACCACCGGCAAAATTCCCCGGCGCTATCTGCTGATCGGGCTCATGGCGATTTTCACCCTGGGCAATCTGATGTCAGCCTTGGCCACTGATTACTACAGCCTCATGATCGCCAGGGTGGTGACCTCACTCAACCATGGTGCATTTTTTGGCGTTGGCTCCATCGTCGCCGCCAGCGTGGTCGCCCCGGAAAAACGTGCCGGGGCGGTTGCGGCGATGTTCATGGGCCTGACCCTGGCGACCATCGGTGGTGTGCCGCTGGCCACCTGGTTTGGTGAACTGTTCGGTTGGCGCACCGCGTTCTGGGGCATCACGGGTCTCGGCTTGTTGACCATGGCCGCGTTGTGGTTCGCCCTGCCTAACCTGAAGGCGCCGCCAAGCGCCGGTGTCATGGCCGAAATTCGAGTGCTGGGGCGCGGTCCGGTGCTGAGCGCGTTGGCCCTGACCGTGGTCGGATCGAGCGCAATGTTCACCGTCTTCACTTACATCGCGCCCATCCTGAGCAGCGAGACCCAGGGTTCCACCGCCTACTTCACCGCCATGCTGGTACTGTTTGGTGTGGGCTTGACGCTGGGCAATATGTGGGGCGGCAAGGCCGCTGACCGCTCGATAGATCGCACCTTGATCGTCTCGCTAAGCGTGCTGATTCTCGTCTTGCTGGCGTTCACCCTGCTGATGCGCTGGGAGGTGCCTGCCGCACTGGCCATCCTGATATGGGGCATCGCCAGCTTCGCCCTGGTGCCGCCGCTACAGATGCGCGTCATGGAAGCAGCCAAAGACGCGCCCAACCTTGCCTCTGCGGTGAACATTGGCGCCTTCAACTTTGGCAACGCGATTGGCGCAGCACTGGGCGGAGCGGTGATCAACGCGGGTTGGGGTTATCCGGCGATTTCCCTGGCCGGAGCGGCGATGGCGGGTTTGGGGTTGTTGATGGTGCTGGCTTCGGTCTGGCGTTCTAGAGCGGTTGAAGTCGCGGTGGTGTGAGGGGCGGCAAGTGACAGGATTGCTGCCCTTGGTGAGGGGCGGCAATCGATCAGAAGCGGCCGCTCCTTCTCTGCCGTTTATTTCAGATATCGGCCAGACGGTACAGTGCTTGGGCATGGGATGCCGTGAACCCGGCACGCTCCAGATTTCGGCGGCTTTGGGAGCTGGCCAGCGCGGTCGCAGCCACCCATTGACCGCCATGTTTCTTTGCTTGCTCTATTCGGTGAGAAATCAGGGCTGCGTGGTAGCCGTAGCCCCGAGCATCTTTTCGAGTTGCCGCCGTTCCAAGGTAGGCAACACCATTGCTGGCCAAATACATCGCAGCCCCTGCTACCACCACTCCCTGCACTTTCAAGACATAGATTTTCAGACGTCCATCAGGCCTCTGCCCTGCAAAGGAAGCCTGATTCAGCAGCCGATGCTCCGGCTTGGTATGAAAGCCAGCCGCGTGCACTTCTGCAAATAAAGGCAGAGTTTTCGGCGTGACCTCTTCAATTTCGAATGAGTGGTGATTCAAAACCACGTTTTCAATAGCACACGCCAATTGCAGGTGAGTCCAGCCCCTCAAACGCTCAAGCCGTTCCTCGCCCAAAATGGCGTATTGCTCCAGCGCCGAAGATTTTCCGATAAGAGGGGTGACAGCCGATCGCTCCGCTGACTCATTGAGCAATTTCAACACGGTCAAGGGGTCGCTGGCGATGTCACCGTAGATGCGGTTGAACATTGGGCTAGGCGATGCTTTTACTTGAAAGCACGGAAAGTCAGCATTGAAAAAAACACGTGCACCATAAGGATTGCCGCTGACATCTGCCAGATTCTCAACGCGCGAACGTAAATACTCGCATTCTGCGGCCTCAATCTTATGAGCCAATTCAACATCCATGTTCATCGCCCTTTTTCAGGATTTTCTGGAAGGGTAATGCGGATCGCACAATACGCTTGTATCCAGACACGCACAGTGGCGGTTTCAACTTCACTACCCGCTTTGGGTTATTAGTCGTTATTCGCGAGCCACAAGCAACATCCAGCATTTTTTACGAGGCGCGTGGGCAAAATCCGACCTTGGGGATCAGAGAAGTGGGGGCTTGAGAGAAAACCCATTCGAGGGTCTATCAGGAAATATAGCTAACCACCTGATTATGGTGGTGTCCCAGGCGGGGTTCGAACCTGCAACCTTCCCCTTAGGAGGGGGATGCTCTATCCAATTGAGCTACTGAGACAAACGTTTGCGCCACACGCTGATGGCCTGACGCAGAGGACGGCGTGCATGTTAACGGGCATGCCTTTGTTTGTCATGTCGTCCGTGGGCTTTTTGCGTGTGGGTGGGTGCGCTACAGGGTGGAGGGTGGGTGGTTGGGTTGGGTTGGGTTGGGTTGGGTTGGGTTGGGTTGGCGGGATTTTTGCGGGGACCAAAAGATCGCGAGGCAAGCTCGCTCCTACAGTTTGATTGGGGATGGTGGCGGGGGTTGGCGAAATATAAGGCTTTTCGTACGACGCTTCGCTTTCCATCTGGTGAAACTTCCGAGAAAATCCCATTCGCTTGCGCCTGTTCAGTCCGGGGAATAGTCTCGGCCCATCGCTGTCTTTCAGCGGTTGGGTTTAGTAGCCCGACGTATTACTCGGCGCATGGCGCCACCTCCGCGAGGCGCTTTTTTTCGGCCTGCGTTTTATGGTGGCCGTGCGTAGGGCGCCCTCGTGGCGCGCCGGGTTCCGAGTGTACCGGTCTACTAACCTGCGTACGGCTGCCTCCATTCGTTTAGTAGCGAAGGGAACAGCTCCATTAATACCTCGGAGTTGTCCTTATGAAGAAGATTGTTCCCGATCCACCTACCCTCCCCTTGCACGAGGCTGCTCAGTGCAGTGATGTGTCGTTGGACCGTGCCGCCGCTGAGCGTGCACTGGACTTTTATTTGCTCGACCCTAAGCCTCCACGACACGTGGATCAGGCCACGTATGTCATCCCCGACAGTGTCAATTTAGAAGCGGCTTTGGCCCAGGCGTCAGACTTGTTGCGCTGCGCGGGCGCTTCGGCGAGTGAGGCGGGAAATGGTTTGAGCGGCCATGCACGCAGTTTGGTGTTGTCGAGCATGCACTTGGTGGAGCTGGCCAAGGCGTATGTCGATAAGTCGCTGGATGGTTTGACGACGCACTAGAGCAGTACGTGCCTGGGTGCAAGCAGGCACGGTTTTCAAGATTAAGAGCTCGCGAGGCAAGCTCGCTCCTACAGTCAAAATCGTATACAGGTTGTCACATAACGGTGCACTCATTGGGTGCGACGCGGGGGGCGTGCATCAAAAAGTAACAGCCTTTTTGGGGCGCACACTTTTGGGCGTTTGCTGATTTTTCCTGCCTTACGCATTTCATGCTTTTTTATACTTTTTTAATTCATCTTATTTTTCAAACTGTTACAGAAAAATTCAAAGTTTCTGAGGACACGCACGCTGACCCGGCGCTGTTAGCTGGCATGAATATCGCTTTGAGCTAAACGACACTTGTATACAAATACGTACGAAATTAAGTACACGTTGTTTAGTAGCTTGCACCCTAACTGCAGGCATAACGCGGACTTCATCACCAGTGATTCCACCCTGTCATGACGCAGGTACGGGGTCAGGAGCTTGCCCAGAATGCGCACAAGACTCTCCAGCACTATCGCTCTGGATTTACCCTCTTCCGTTTCTACCCCGCAACCGCTGGCGGATAGTTCGTCTGCCACGCTGGCGCTCAGCCCACGCTTGCATAACAACGATCTGGCACCGACCAAAACTGAAGGTCGGCGCTGGGGGCGTTACAGCATTTTTGCGCTGTGGACCAATGATGTGCACAACATTGCCAATTACTCGTTCGCTATCGGTTTGTATGCGCTGGGGCTGAATGGTTGGCAGATTCTGCTCTCGCTGGGCATCGGCGCAGGGCTGGTGTTTATGTTCATGAACCTGTCCGGCTATATGGGCCAGCGCACCGGGGTGCCGTTTCCGGTGATCAGCCGTATCAGTTTCGGTGTGCATGGGGCGCAGATTCCCGCGTTGATTCGTGCAGTTATCGCGATTGCCTGGTTCGGGATTCAGACGTATTTGGCGTCGGTGGTACTGCGCGTACTGCTGGTGGCGGTGCACCCCGGGTTTGCGGCGTATGACCATGACTCGATCCTGGGGCTGTCGAGCCTGGGTTGGGTGTGTTTTGTGGCGATCTGGCTGGTGCAACTGGTCATTCTGGCGTATGGCATGGAGATGGTGCGCCGTTATGAGGCCTTTGCCGGGCCGGTGATTTTGCTGACGGTGATCAGCCTGGCGGCGTGGATGTATTTTCAGGCCAACGGCACCATCGCCTGGTCTAACCGCGTGCCGCTGAGCACCGCCGAGGTGTGGCGCAATGTGTTTGCTGGCGGGGCGTTGTGGCTGGCGATTTATGGCACGTTGATTTTGAATTTCAGCGACTTTTCCCGTTCTTCGCCGTGCTGCAAAACCATCAAGGTCGGTAACTTCTGGGGCTTGCCGGTGAATATTCTGGTGTTCGCCGGGATCACCGTGCTGCTGTGCGGCGCGCAGTTTCAAATCAATGGGCAAATTATCGAAAGCCCGACGCAAATTATCGCGTCCATCCCTAATACGTTTTTCCTGGTGTTGGGCTGCCTGGCGTTTCTGATTGTGACGGTGGCGGTGAATATCATGGCCAACTTTGTCGCCCCGGCGTTTGTGCTGAGCAACCTGGCGCCCCGGCATTTGACGTTCCGCCGCGCCGGGATGATCAGCGCAACCATCGCGGTGCTGATTTTGCCGTGGAACCTCTACAACAGCCCGTTGGTGATTGTGTACTTCCTGTCGGGCCTGGGCGCCCTGCTCGGCCCGCTTTACGGGGTGATCATGGTCGATTACTGGCTGCTGCGAAAAGGCCAGATCGATGTGCCCGCGCTGTACAGCGAAGACCCACGCGGCGCTTATTTTTACTCACGCGGGGTCAATATGCGCGCCGTGGCGGCCTTTATTCCGGCAGCGCTGATCGCCATCGTGCTGGCGCTGGTGCCGGGGTTTCATGAGGTGTCGCCGTTCTCCTGGTTGATTGGTGCGGGCATCGCGGCGCTGTTGTATCTGATTTTTGCCAAGCGCCAGGCGCATTACGCCAGTGTCAGCGGCGAGTCGATTGCGGTTGATAACGTCAGCCACTGAGTGTTGTGCGGCCCGCGGATGGCGGGCCGTGTTTTTACTTTTTTGTTGCAGGAGCTTGCATGCGAATTCTCGTGGTCAACGTCAATACGACTGACAGCATCACCCAGGCCATTGCGCGACAAGCGCAGGCGGCCGCGGCGCCCGGGACTGAGATTATCGGCCTGACCCCGGATTTTGGGGCTGATTCGGTTGAAGGCAATTTTGAGAGTTATCTGGCCGCCATTGCGGTGATGGACAAGGTCATGTCCTACGACCAGCCGTTTGATGCGGTGATTCAGGCGGGTTATGGCGAGCATGGGCGCGAAGGTTTGCAGGAGTTGCTCAACGTGCCGGTGGTGGACATTACCGATGCGGCGGCCAGCACGGCGATGTATGTGGGCCGTGCGTATTCGGTGGTGACCACGCTGGATCGCACAGTGCCGTTGATTGAAGATCGCCTGCGCCTGTCGGGGTTGTGGGATCGCTGTGCGTCAGTGCGGGCCAGCGGCCTGGCGGTGCTGGAATTGGAGGAGTCACCCGAGCGCGCACTGGAGGCCATTGTGCGCCAGGCCGAGCTGGCGGTGAGTGAGGATCGCGCCGAGGTGATTTGCCTGGGCTGTGGCGGTATGGCCGGGCTGGATGAGCAGATTCGTCAGCGCACCGGGGTGCCGGTGATTGATGGCGTGAGCGCGGCGGTGACGGTTGCTGAGTCGCTGGTGCGTCTTGGGTTGTCGACGTCCAAGGTGCGCACGTATGCGCAGCCGCGCCCCAAGGTGATTTCGGGGTGGGCGGCGAAGTTTATGCGGTAGTTTCAGGTTAGATTTTTAGAGCAAAAGCCCCTCACCCTAGCCCTCTCCCGCTGGAGAGGGAACTGATTGGGGGATGCTGAACATAATTGGCCATTAACACCTTGCGTTGAACCCAACGCCGCAAGAGCGTTTGCGTCAGGCTTTTAGTCACTTCCCCGCCTGGTTTTCCAGCATCGTGCATTTTGCATTGCGCCAAAAAGCCATCATTGCAATTTGCAATCGATCGGCCCTCGAAACCACCAGCAAACCGTTGATTTATAAGGGTTTTATAAACAAAAAGAGTTGGCATGATGCCTGCTCTATTCATGGCATCACCTAATTCTAAGAGATGACTGCCATGACCATGAACAGAACCCTTTTCTTGTTGAATGTTCTTGCCCTGGCGGTTTTGACTGGCTTTCACTTTTACGCCGACCCGGTTGCCGCCGAGCCCGGCATAGATGTGGCCGGCACGTACAGCAAACCTCATACGCCGATGCCACAACGGGCCGTGATGATGGGTAGCAGCCACGTTACCCCGCATTTGGCCACCGAGCGCTCAACCACTCCTGCCGCCTTCGAGAACACCCAGGGCGATCGCTGGGTTTTCTGAAAAAAGAGATGCTTAATCCATGTCCAAAATTGCTTTCGGCTTGTTGATGCTCGCCCTGCTGAGCCTAGCTCTGGGTCTGTTCTCTCAGGACGAGTTGGGGAATACGCCGTTGATTGCGGCCATCGTGTTTTTTGCTGGCTGGCTGGTAGCCCGCGCACTGGGGCGCCGCTTCAAGTTTGACCCTCAGTTGCGCTGAGGCGTCGCGATGGCGGCATCTATGAGCGCGAGTAAGCGCTGAACGCCAATCTGCAAGGCGGCCGAGTTGTCCAGCAGGTGCACGCCGTCTGCGACTAACGCTTCTACAGACTCCAAAAAGAGTTCATTGCGCGCCAAGCGGGCGTTTATTTCTGACGGGGTTTCTCGACCACGGGTCAGCAAGCGCTGACGCAAGACGTCGGTATCAACCCGCAACATAATCGCCAGCAAGTCCGGGTAGCGTTCGCGGGCCTGTTTGAGGTGCCCTCTCGATCCGTTGACCAGCACGTGACGCCCGGCCGCTAGCCAATGATCCAGCTGCACGGGTATGCCGTATTTCAGACCATTGGCTTGCCAGTCCAGAGCAAAGGCGCCGCTGGCCTTGAGTGCCTGGAACGCTTCGCGGCTAACGCCAATCGCCTCTTCACCTGCCGACTCTGCCGAACGGGTAATCACCCGCTGGATCACTTCACACCCGCGCGCCGCCAAATCAGGGCGTGCAGCTTCGATCAGGCTGTCTTTGCCTGAGCCTGAAGGCCCCATCAAATAGATCAATTTACCTGGCACTCGGTGGATCTCCGGGACGCGGCTGCGTAAGGCTGGGTTCACCCGCACAGGGTGAGGAGGCAACAAGATGGGGGCTGCTAAGAAGCATTCAAGTCAGTCAATGATGGCCTTTACACATAATGGTTCCTTTTAGAAAAGCCGATAGCCTGTAAACTACGTAGGACAACGCACATTTTTGACAATAGGTGCTGGCTTATAGCCTTTATCCCGTTCAATATTTGTCACAGAATTGACGCCAGGGAAGTGGCAGATATGAGGCATGATGCGCGCCTCTTTGCAATTCAGGTTGAACATTTGGCCACAAGCCTGGTCTGAAACCATATCTTGCGGCCAATTTCCGAGAACCGCTCCCCTGAACTAACCGGTTAACTATAATGCGCCCATTGAAACAGGCAATTTACTCAAGCCGTACGGCTGACAAGTTCGTCGTTCGCCTGCCAGACGGAATGCGTGAACGCATTGCCGAAGTGGCTCGCAATCACCACCGCAGCATGAACTCCGAGATTATTGCTCGCCTTGAGCAAAGCCTCATTCAGGAAGGCGCACTGGGCGATGAACCCAGCCTGCGTCTGGACAGCCCCGAGCTTTCCCTGAATGAACGCGAGTTACTGCAACGCTTCCGCCAACTGTCTCACCGCCAACAAAACGCTTTGGTTTCCTTGATTGCTCACGATGTTGAAGCTACATCCGACGCGTCTTGATTTAACCCAGGCAACAAAAAAGCCAGCGCTCTGCTGGCTTTTTTATGGGCGCCTTTCAGGCACCAATAAAAAAGGCCTGACGGGCTAGTTGCCGGTCAGGCCTTTTTGGTCAGAGCAAGAACAACGTTGCCAGCCCCAGGAAGATAAAGAACCCGCCGCTGTCGGTCATGGCGGTGATCATTACACTCGCGCCCATGGCCGGGTCACGCCCGAAGCGGGCCAGTGTCATGGGGATCAACACGCCCATGAGCGCCGCCAGCAGCAAGTTGAGCGTCATGGCGGCTGTCATCACCACCCCCAGCGACCAACTGCCGTATAGCAGGTAGGCGACCACACCGATCACCCCGCCCCATACCACGCCATTGATCAAGGCCACGGCCAGCTCTTTGCGCATGAGGCGCTTGGTGCTGCCGGTGTTCACCTGGTCCAGCGCCATGGCGCGCACGATCATGGTGATGGTTTGGTTACCGGAGTTACCGCCGATACCGGCCACGATGGGCATCAGGGCCGCCAGGGCCACCAGTTTTTCAATCGAGCCTTCAAACAGGCCGATCACCCGTGAAGCAATAAAGGCGGTGATCAGGTTGATCGCCAGCCAGGCCCAACGGTTACGCAGAGATTTCCACACCGAAGCAAAGATATCTTCTTCTTCGCGCAGACCGGCCATGTTGAGGACTTCGCTTTCGCTTTCCTCACGGATCAGGTCGACCATTTCGTCGATGGTCAAACGGCCAATCAACTTGCCGTTTTTGTCGACCACCGGCGCCGAGATCAAGTCGTAACGCTCAAACGCTTGGGCGGCATCGTAGGCGTCTTCGTCCGGATGAAAACTCACCGGGTCGCTGGCCATCACATCAGCCACTTGTTTTTCAGGGTCGTTGACCAGCAGACGCTTGATCGGCAGCACGCCCTTGAGCACGCCGTCGTAATCGACCACAAACAGTTTGTCGGTGTGGCCAGGCAATTCTTTGAGGCGACGCAGGTAACGCAAGACGACTTCAAGGCTGACGTCTTCACGGATCGTCACCATCTCGAAGTCCATCAGGGCGCCGACCTGGTCCTCGTTATAGGACAACGCGGAGCGAACGCGCTCACGCTGTTGCGCATCGAGGGTTTCCATCAGCTCATGGATGACGTCTCGCGGCAGCTCGGGGGCCAGGTCAGCAAGTTCGTCGGCGTCCATCTCCTTGGCGGCAGCCAGGAGCTCGTGATCGTCCATGTCGGCGATCAGGGTTTCACGCACAGAGTCAGACACTTCAAGCAGGATGTCGCCATCACGGTCAGCCTTGACCAACTGCCAGACGGTCAGACGATCGTCCAGGGGCAAGGCTTCCAGAATGTAGGCAACGTCTGCGGAGTGCAGGTCTTCCAGCTTGCGCTGGAGCTCAACAAGGTTTTGGCGATGAACCAGGGTCTCGACGCGATCCTGGTGCTGGCCTTCCTGACGGTGTGTCAGGCCCTCAACCACGCGCTGGCGGTTGAGCAGCTCAATCACTTGAGCCAGGCGGCTTTGCAGGCTGTCTTGCGCTTTCTTTACTTCAACTTCGGTCATAGGCGAACTCCACTCCCAGCAGCAGGGCACGCCGGAAGGATCAATCAGTCAATTCATGATTGGAAAAACGGGATGCTGAGTTACTACTGGGTAAGTCCATGGAGGTATTCCACAAGCCCCGGCGGGGCTGACGGGCGCAATCATACACGGCTTAAAAATTAATGACGCTATAAATCTGTGGAGATAACAAACGTTTACGGCTGCGTCTGGGCCGCTGAATCTGCGACGCTAAAAGCGCCTGGCAGAGCACACCTTTTTTATGAATCTTCGTGCGGTCTGGCATTTTTTAGAAGATCAACAGATCGCGAGGCGAGCTCGCTCCTACAGACAGACCTCGCCCGGCCCGGTTAATTCCTGGAGGCGGGTTCACGATAAACAGAAGATAAGTCGGGGACGTGACAAAAAAGGCTGCCTGCCGGGGCGATTCGATATTTCATAAATCGCAGACAGCAAAAAGCCCGCATAAAATGCGGGCTTCTTGGTGTATGGTGCACTCGACAGGATTCGAACCTGTGACCGCTCGGTTCGTAGCCGAGTACTCTATCCAGCTGAGCTACGAGTGCAAGTTGTGTTTGTTAAACCAGACCACCCTGGTTGAAGCAAAGTTAACTACCGGAGCAACTAACTTATAAATGGTGCACTCGACAGGATTCGAACCTGTGACCGCTCGGTTCGTAGCCGAGTACTCTATCCAGCTGAGCTACGAGTGCAAGTTGTGTTTGTTAAACCAGCCCACCCTGGTTGAAGCAAAGTTAACTACCGAAGCAACTAACTCTTAAATGGTGCACTCGACAGGATTCGAACCTGTGACCGCTCGGTTCGTAGCCGAGTACTCTATCCAGCTGAGCTACGAGTGCATTTGAAGCTGCGTATTATAGACCGTTGAATCTCTCTGCCAAGTGTTTTTTTCAATAAATTCAACAACTTACTGAAGTGGCTAGATTCTAACGTGCTACATGAATAATGGCGGAGAAGGGGGGATTCGAACCCCCGACACCCTTTTGAGGTGTACTCCCTTAGCAGGGGAGCGCCTTCGGCCACTCGGCCACCTCTCCGCAACACGGGGCGTATAATAACCAGCCTTTTCCCCGTATGCAACTAAAAACTTAAATAAAATTAAAGACTTGGTTCCTCGTCCTTTTCTTTCTTGATCCGCAGGTAGATTTCCTCGCGGTGCACGGCCACTTCCTTGGGCGCATTCACACCAATTCGCACTTGGTTTCCTTTGACGCCGAGCACGGTCACAGTAATTTCACCATCGCCTATGATCAGGCTTTCTGCGCACCGGCGAGTCAGAATCAGCATACGTTTCTCCTCACACTTACATTCAGGGACAACAGTCTGCAAAAAAAAAGGGCTTGGGCTTGCGGCTATATAGCGACAAAACCCTGCGCCCTTAGTATTGACCAACATGGCAAAAGATAAAGCCCTGTGCCATATCCATCAAAAAAACAAAGGGCGCGGGTTCACCGCGCCCTCTGGGCAACGCTTACTCGCCCTGCCGGGCAGGTGCGTCCAAATCAAAAGCCGTGTGCAGGGAACGCACTGCGAGCTCCAGGTACTTCTCTTCGATCACCACCGACACTTTGATCTCGGAGGTCGAGATCATCAGGATGTTGATGTTCTCTTTGGCCAGCGATTCGAACATGCGGCTGGCAACGCCTGCGTGCGAGCGCATGCCCACGCCGACAATCGACACCTTGGCAATGTTGGTATCGCCGACCACTTCACGGGCACCGATCTCGCGAGAGGTGTTTTCCAGGACCTCAAAGGCGGCCTGGTAGTCGTTGCGGTGCACCGTAAAGGTGAAGTCGGTGGTGTTATCGTGCGCAACGTTCTGCACGATCATGTCGACTTCAATGTTGGCCGCGCTGATCGGGCCGAGGATTTTGAATGCAACACCCGGGGTATCTGGCACGCCACGGATGGTCAGCTTGGCTTCGTCGCGGTTGAAAGCGATGCCAGAAATGATCGGCTGTTCCATGGATTCCTCTTCATCGATAGTAATGAGGGTGCCCGGACCCTCTTTAAAGCTGTGCAATACGCGCAGCGGAACGTTGTACTTGCCGGCGAACTCAACGGCACGGATCTGCAACACCTTGGAGCCCAGGCTGGCCATTTCCAGCATTTCTTCGAAGGTGATCTTTTCCAGGCGCTGAGCCTTGGCCACAACCCGTGGGTCGGTGGTGTAGACGCCGTCAACATCGGTGTAGATCTGGCATTCGTCAGCCTTCAGGGCTGCCGCCAGCGCCACGCCGGTCGTGTCCGAGCCACCACGGCCCAAGGTGGTAATGTTGCCGTTTTCATCCACGCCCTGGAAACCAGCAACCACCACTACGCGCCCTTCCTTCAGGTCGGCGCGAATTTTCTGGTCGTCAATTTTCAGAATGCGGGCTTTGGTGTGCGAACTGTCTGTCAGGATGCGCACCTGGCTACCGGTGTAAGACACCGCTGGGACGCCGCGCTTGTTCAGCGCCATGGCCAGCAAGCCAATGGTGACTTGCTCGCCGGTGGAGACAATCACGTCCAGCTCACGAGGCAACGGCTGATCGCTGATCTGTTTGGCCAGATCAATCAAACGGTTGGTCTCGCCGCTCATCGCAGACAGCACAATAACCAGGTCGTTGCCGGCTTCGCGAAACTTCTTAACTTTATCGGCGACCTGCTCGATTCTCTCGACAGTGCCGACCGAGGTGCCTCCAAATTTTTGTACGATCAAAGCCATTTCAAAGCAGCCTCAGCCCATAAAGGGCGCCCATTTATCATTCAAACGACGCGCCGCCACTAGACGACGGCGCGTACTGGACCTCAGATACCCTGCTCGACAAATGGCACAGTCAGGGCCAGCGCGGCGTCCAGGGCTGCGGCATCAACACCGCCGCCTTGCGCCATGTCCGGACGACCACCGCCCTTCCCGCCCACTGCTGCAGCGGCCTGCTTCATCAAATCACCGGCTTTGAGTTGGCCAGTCAGGTCTTTGGTCACGCCTGCAACCAGTACGACCTTATCTTCATGAACACTGCCGAGCAGGATCACTGCGCGGCCGAGCTTGTTCTTCAGCTGATCTACCAGCGCCAACAGCGCCTTGCCATCTTGACCGTCCAGGCGGGCGGCCAACACGTTCACGCCTTTTACATCGACTGCCGAGGATGACAGATCATCGCCCGCAGCGCTTGCGGCCTTGGCCTGCAATTGTTCCAGTTGTTTTTCCAGCTGGCGGTTACGCTCCAGCACGGCCGACAGTTTGTCGACCAGGTTGTCACGCGAGCCTTTGACCAGGCTTGCGGCTTCTTTGAGCTGCTCTTCGGCAGCGTTCAAGTAAGCCAGCGCCGCAGCGCCGGTGACCGCTTCAATACGACGAACGCCCGAGGCCACACCGCCTTCGCTGGTGATTTTCATCAGGCCGATGTCGCCGGTACGCTGAGCGTGGATACCACCGCACAGCTCTACCGAGAAATCGCCACCCATGCTCAGCACGCGCACGCTGTCGCCGTATTTCTCGCCAAACAGCGCCATGGCGCCTTTTTGCTTGGCGGTTTCGATGTCGGTTTCTTCTGTCTCAACCGGGGTGTTCTTGCGAATCTCGGCGTTGACGATGTCTTCCAGTGCCTTGATCTGCTCAGGCTTGATGGCTTCAAAGTGGCTGAAGTCAAAACGCATGCGCTGACTGTCGACCAGCGAGCCCTTCTGCTGAACGTGCTCGCCCAGCACTTGGCGCAAGGCGGCGTGCAGCAAGTGAGTGGCCGAGTGGTTCAGCGACGTGGCGTGACGCACATCGGCATCTACGTGCGCTTCAACGGTTTCACCGACCTTCAGGCCACCTGCTGCCACAACGCCGTGGTGCAGGAACGCGCCGCCGGTTTTGGTGGTGTCACGCACGTCAAAACGCGCAGCACCGGCTTGCAGGTAACCGCAATCGCCAACCTGGCCACCGGATTCAGCGTAGAAAGGCGTGCGGTCGAGTACGACCACGCCCTCGTCGCCTTCATTGAGGCTGGTAACTGACTGGCCTTCTTTATAGAGGGCAATCACTTTGGCCGAGCTGTGGGTCGCGCCGTAGCCGATAAACTCGGTAGGCACGTCAACTTTAACCAGAGTGTTGTAGTCCAGACCGAACGAGCTGGCCGAACGCGCACGCACACGCTGGGCTTCCATTTCGCGTTCGAAGCCTTCTTCGTCCACGGTCAGGTTGCGCTCGCGGGCGATGTCGGCGGTCAGGTCCATCGGGAAGCCGTAGGTGTCATACAGCTTGAACACTACGTCGCCCGGCACCACGGTGCCTTTAAGCTCAGCCAGATCCTGCTCAAGGATTTTCAGGCCCTGCTCCAGGGTCTTGGAGAATTGCTCTTCTTCGGCTTTAAGTACGCGCTCGATGTTGGCCTGCTCGCGCACCAGCTCCGGGAAGCTCTCGCCCATCTCGGCCACCAGGGCCGCGACGATCTTGTAAAAGAAGTTACCGGTTGCGCCCAGCTTGTTGCCGTGGCGGCAAGCGCGACGAATGATGCGACGCAGCACGTAGCCACGGCCCTCATTGGAAGGCAGCACGCCATCAGCAATCAGGAAGCTGCACGAACGGATGTGGTCAGCCACGACTTTGAGCGACGCCTGGCCTTCGTTGGCGCAGCCGATCGCTTGGGCGGCGGCTTTCAACAGGCTCTGGAACAGGTCGATGTCGTAGTTGGAGTTCACGTGCTGCATCACCGCACTGATCCGCTCCAGGCCCATGCCGGTGTCTACCGACGGCGCTGGCAACGGATGCAACACGCCGTCGGCGGTGCGGTTGAACTGCATGAAAACGTTGTTCCAGATCTCGATGTAACGGTCGCCGTCTTCTTCTGGCGAGCCCGGTGGGCCACCCCAGATCTCAGGGCCGTGATCGTAGAAAATCTCGGTGCACGGGCCGCACGGGCCGGTATCGCCCATGGTCCAGAAGTTATCGGACGCGTACGGCGCGCCTTTGTTGTCGCCAATGCGGATCATGCGCTCGGCCGGCACGCCCACGTCTTGGGTCCAGATGTCGTAGGCTTCGTCATCGCTGGCGTAAACCGTAACCCAGAGTTTTTCTTTAGGCAGCTTCAATACGCCGGTCAAAAAGGTCCAGGCGAAGTTGATCGCGTCTTTCTTGAAATAATCGCCAAAGCTGAAGTTGCCGAGCATTTCAAAGAAGGTGTGGTGACGTGCGGTGTAACCGACGTTTTCCAGGTCGCTGTTCTTACCACCGGCACGCACGCACTTCTGGCTGCTGGTTGCACGGGTGTAAGCACGTTTTTCTTGACCCAGGAAGCAGTCCTTGAACTGGTTCATCCCCGCGTTAGTGAACAGCAGGGTTGGGTCGTTATTCGGGACCAAGGAGCTCGAAGGGACACGGGTGTGACCTTGCTCCTCGAAGAAGCGAAGGAAGGCTTCACGGATTTCTGCGCTTTTCATAGGTTCTTCCACGGAGGCTGCGGCCAGAGGCAAATCATTGCTGTCAATTGATGGCTATTGCTCAGAAGCGGGACGGATCGGAACCCTTCCTGCCCAGGCAAACAATTCTCATCAATTGACAAATGACTCGCAAAGGGCCGCATTATATCGGCCCTTCGCCTTGGGTACAGTGTGTTTATACGATAGCTGCAAGCAATTGGACAGATTGCAAGCTTATTGACGGATAAAGTCGCGGAAAACCTCGATGGTTTGCTCGATTTTGCTGCGGCTGACGTCCATGTGGGTCACCATGCGCAAGCGCGGCGCGGCACTGAGCTTGATGCCCCGCTCCCCCGCAAAGGCTTTAAGTGCTGCCGCCTGCCCATCAACTTGCACGTAAACCATGTTGGTCTGTACCGGCTCAACGCGATAACCGGCCTCACGCAGGCCATCGGCCAGCCGTTGCGCATTGGCATGGTCATCTGCCAGGCGCGCCACCTGATGGTCCAGCGCATACAAGCCCGCCGCGGCCAGTTGCCCGGCCTGACGCATGCCGCCACCGACCATTTTGCGCAGGCGCCGGGCCTTGCCGATCAATTCAACGGTGCCGCACAACACAGAGCCCACCGGCGCGCCCAAACCCTTGGACAAACACACCGACACCGAATCGAAATGCCGGGCAATTTCGCTCGCGTCCACCCCCAGCTTCACCGCCGCGTTGTACAGCCGCGCGCCGTCCAGGTGCAGCGCCAGGCCGTGTTCGCGGGTCAAGCGGCTGGCCTGCGCCAGATACTCGACCGGCAGCACCTTGCCCTGCATGGTGTTTTCCACGGCCAGCAAGCGGGTGCGGGCGAAGTGAAAGTCGTCAGGCTTGATTGCCGCCGCCACCTGTTGCAAATCCAGCGAGCCGTCGGCCTGCACCTCCAGCGGTTGGGGCTGAATAGAGCCCAACACGGCCGCACCGCCGCCTTCGTATTTATAGGTGTGCGCCTGCTGCCCCACGATGTATTCGTCACCACGCCCGCAATGCGCCATCAGCGCCAGCAAGTTGCTCATGGTGCC
The DNA here is from genome assembly GCF_009600525.1 of Pseudomonas sp. FSL R10-1350. Lineage (NCBI taxonomy): Bacteria > Pseudomonadati > Pseudomonadota > Gammaproteobacteria > Pseudomonadales > Pseudomonadaceae > Pseudomonas > Pseudomonas sp. FSL R10-1350. The sequence goes on along the minus strand of NZ_WIVR01000026.1, from coordinate 18,621 downwards.
GGTGGGCACAAACAGTGCTTGTGCAAACCCCAAGCGCGAGGCGAGCTCAGACTCCAGCTTGTTTACCGTCGGGTCTTCACCGTATACATCGTCGCCCAGCGGCGCGCTCGCCATGGCGTCACGCATGCCTGTGCTGGGTTGGGTTACGGTGTCGCTGCGCAGATCGATAACACTCATGCAAAAGTCCTCGGCCGTCGGCTCATCAAAGAAATCCTTGTGGCGCAAGAATAGCCTTATACAGGCATCAGAAAATACGATGGCTATTAGCAAAAAGCAGCGATGCATCTTTGAAACATTTGTGATACAAAATGCCCGCTGCCCTGAAACACGGGCGGCAACGTTCTCAGGGCGGGGTGTAACTCCCCACCGGCGGTAATTACGCGCAATGCGTATAGCCCGCGAGCGCTTGGCGCATCAGACAGCTTTTTGGCTGATGATGGGGCAAGGTCAGCAGACCCGGTGTGATCCCGGGGCCGACGGTCATAGTCCGGATGAAGAGAGAACGGGATTGGCGCCAAAGGGCCGTTAACCAGAGGGGGACTCCCCGTCTGCACGTACCCTTAAATCCCATTCGATTCATATGCCCTGTTTTTCACACAAACAGGAGTCAGAACATGCAACCTACCGCTATTCACCACAACGAACGCGTCGCTTTCATCCAGGCCAGCTGGCACAAAGAGATCGTCGATCAGAGCCGTAAAGGCTTCCTGGCCGAGATGCTCGAGCAGGGCTATCAGGAAAGTGACATCGACTTCTTTGAAGTCGGCGGTGCGTTCGAAATCCCGCTGCACGCCAAACTGCTGGCCAAGACTGGCCGCTACGCCGGTATCGTCGGTGCCGCACTGGTGGTCGACGGTGGCATTTATCGTCACGATTTCGTGGCTCAGTCCGTGGTCAGCGGCCTGATGCAAGTGCAGTTGGAAACTGAAGTGCCGGTGTTCTCGGTCAGCCTGACCCCGCACCACTTCCACGCGGGCGAAGAGCACCAGAAGTTTTTCTTCGACCACTTCGTGCACAAAGGTCAGGAAGCGGCGAAAACCTGCGTAGACACCCTGCAGAAAATCCGCGCTATCAAGCGTCTGGACAGCCAGCAAAAGCGCGCGGTGTAACTAATTGCCCCTGTAGGAGCGAGCTTGCCTCGCGATCTTTTGATCTTCAAAAAGATCGCGAGGCAAGCTCGCTCCTACAGCTTCAAGCAAACGCTGTTGCTTTCACCGGCTTGATGATGATCCCCGCCCGCAGGCCGTTCTTGACCTTGGGGTTGGGAAAGATGATCCGTGCGCCCTCTTCCTCGATGACCCAGCGGGTTTTTGGCGTGTCTTGCGCCAACAAATAACCTTTAGGCAACTCAGAAAAATTCTCGATTTCCGGCGGCAAGTGCAGCAGGAACGCGTCGCTGTGCTTGATCACTTCTCGCGCCACGCTGAATATCTGCAAGCCGTCCAGCGACGCGCCTTCCAGCGACGGCTCAGTGCCTTCGATGATCTGCTGCAAGCGTAACTCCAGACGCTCGACGTTAACCCCGTCGTTGTGCCCAAACGGCCGGGCCTTGCCCAGCTCCAGGGTAAACGCCTCGGCACCCAACTGATCGTAGGTGTAAGCGCTGAACACAATGGAAGGTTTGTTCTGCAACAGCACCGCTTCCATGCCAGCGGCCCGCAGGCGCGCCAGTTGATCGCGGGAATGTTTGCGCCCCTCTTTGTAGGGGTACAAGGCGAATTGCTCAATCTTGGAACCGCGAATGGCCGTGTGCAGGTCGAAATGCAAACGGGTACGCTCGGGGGCATTGAAAAACGTCTCGGCCAGGTGTTCAAGCTCGCAGGCACGCAGGGCTTCTGGCCCGCTGCTGCTTTCATGGCGGCCGTTAAACAGACGATTGAGGTCTTCTTCGACAAACCGTGCGCCCGTGCGCATGGCGCCCGGGTTGCCGAACAAAAACAGAATACGTGCGCGCGGCTTGATCTCACCGCGAGCAATGGCATGGATCAGGCGATCGAGCAATTCGATCGGCGCTGTTTCATTACCGTGGATACCGGCCGACAGCAGCAAGTCCATGCCGTTGTCGCGCGCCTCAGGGGGGCGCACCTCAAGCGCGCCCTCGGCCAGCCAGCGCAAACGCACGCCATCGACAGTCAGTTGAGTTTTCTGGGCCGGTTCACGTCCGGTCAAGGTCAGTTCAAGCAGTTTGCCGAGAGCGAGCATAGGGCATCCTTAATCAGTGATTGCAGTCCGGGCCGTGCACGTGACCGTCTTCGCCATCTTCGTCACTCATGTCAGCCGGTTCCATTTCCAGCTGCAGACTAACAAGGTTAGTGGCCAATGGGCGCAGCAACAGGTTGGCGTATTCAGCATCGCCTTCTTCTACGTCTACACCAATCAGCAACTGGCCACGGCCGTCTTGCTGGATCCACAGCTCTTTACCCTGCCACAGGACCGCGACGCGGGTGCAGGAGGTTTGCAGTTGCGTGCCGTCGGTGTCTTCAAGGATCAGTTGCAGGGAATCGCTCATAATTTCGCTCTCATTGGAAAATCAGGTGGCGCGTGCGCAACAGGCAAACACGCGCAGGGTCAATTGATCTGAAACGGATAAACCGAGCCCAGTTTAAGGATTTGCGTCAGTTCATCCAGTGCCGTCCGGCATTCAAGCAGCAATTGCGGGTCTGCCAGGTCGCTTTCGCGCAAGGCATCGCGGTAGTGCTTGTTCACCCAGCCGGTCAGCGTGTCGTACAGCGGGGCCGACATGATAACCCCAGGGTTGACCGCCGCCAGCTCTGTTTCGTTAAGCGCCACACGCAAGCGCAGGCACGCCGGACCGCCGCCGTTCTGCATGCTCTGTTTGAGATCAAACACCTTCACTTCGCGAATCGGCCCGCCAGCGCTGGTCAGGCCTTGCAGGTAGCTCCAGACACGCGGGTTGGCGCGGCACTCTTCGGGCACGATCAGCAGCATCGAGCCGTCGGCACGGCTGAGCAGTTGGCTGTTGAACAGGTAAGAGCGCACTGCGTCATCGACGGTCACTTGATCGCGCGGCACGCTGATGGACTCAAATGCAGCCCCGCGCGCGGCCAGCTTGCGACGCAACTCGTCGAGCATGGCTTCGGTATTGAGGAAGGCATCCTGGTGATGGAACAGCAGCTCGCCATTACCCACCGCGATCACGTCGTTATGGAACACGCCCTGGTCGATCACCGCCGGGTTTTGCTGGGCAAACACCACGCCCTCCTCGCTCAAACCATGCAGACGCGCCACGGCTTGTGAGGCTTCGAGGGTTTGGCGTGCCGGGTACTTTTGCGGCGCGGGATAACGGCTGTCGAACGCACTGCGCCCGTAGACAAAAAACTCGACCCCGGCCTCGCCGTAGTCACGGCAAAAGCGTGTGTGATTGGCGGCGCCTTCATCACCAAACTGCGCCACTGCCGGCAAGGCCGCGTGGTGCGCGAAGTGCTGCTGATCGGCAAACATCGCGCCCAGCACGCGGCTGGTGGTCGGGTGCTCGATGCTGCGGTGGAACTTGCAATTGAGGTTGGCAGCGGTGAAATGCACACGGCCATCGGCGGTGTCTGCGCTTGGGCTGACCGTGGCGGCGTTGGCCACCCACATGCTGGAGGCCGAGCAACTGGCAACCAGCAACGGCATGGCGTCTTTGGCAGCACGCTCAATCACTTGTGCGTCAGTACCGCTAAAGCCCAGGCTGCGCAAGGCGGCGACATCCGGACGCTCTTGCGGGGCCAGCACGCCCTGGACAAAGCCCATGTCCATCAGCGCTTTCATTTTTTCCAGGCCTTGCAGCGCGGCTTCCTTGGGGTTGGACGCCTGCTGGCTGTTGCTCTGGGACGCGACATTGCCAAACGACAAACCGCCGTAGTTATGGGTCGGCCCCACTAGACCGTCAAAGTTGACTTCAAAGGATTTCATCGGTGAGGCTCCGGCAAACGGTGGTAATAGACAAGGTAGAGCACTTGACCTGTGGGAGCGGGCTTGCTCGCGATGGCATCAACGCGGCTTAACCGTAAAACCGCGCAGCCTGCATCGCGAGCAAGCCCGCTCCCACAGTGACGACATGAGGCCTTAAGACAATCGCACGCCCGGGGTCAGGGCGGCGGGCAGCGCCAGGGTCGGGGTTTCCAGCGACGCGACCGGGTAAGCGCAGTAATCAGCGGCGTAATACGCGCTGGCGCGGTGGTTGCCGGACGCGCCGACACCGCCAAACGGTGCGCTGCTGGCGGCGCCCGTGAGTTGCTTGTTCCAGTTCACAATCCCGGCCCGACTCTCAAGCCAGAACTGCTGGTAGCGCGCTTCGGAGTCCGAGAGCAAACCTGCGGCCAAACCGAACGCGGTGTTGTTGGCCTCGGCAATCGCGGCGTCAAAATCGCTGTAACGAAACACTTGCAGCAACGGCCCGAACAGCTCTTCGTCCGAGCGCTCGCTCACGTCCGTCACATCAATAATGCCCGGTGTGAGCAACGCCGCCGTGGTGCTTGGCTGGGTCATGCGCAGCAAGACCTGCGCGCCGCTGTCGATCAGCAGCGTCTGTGCGGCCAGAAGATCTCGCGCCGCTGACAGCGAAATCACCGAGCCCATGAACGGTGCCGGTTGCTGGTCAAACGCGCCCACTTCAATGTCTTTGCTGACCTCGACCAGACGCTCAAGCAGGCGGTCGCCCCACGCGCCTTGCGGCACCAGCAAACGCCGCGCACAGGTGCAACGTTGGCCAGCCGAAATAAAGGCCGACTGAATAATCGTGTACACCGCGGCGTCCAGGTCTGCCACCTGATCGACCACCAGCGCGTTATTGCCGCCCATTTCCAGGGCCAGGATTTTGTCCGGGCGCCCGGCGAACTGTTGATGCAAGCTGTTACCGGTACGGCTGGAGCCGGTGAAGAACAACCCGTCGATGCCTGCATGAGCGGCCAACGCGACACCGGTCTTGCGCGCACCTTGCAACAGGTTCAGCACGCCCGCCGGCAAACCGGCTTCGATCCAGCACTTGACCGTCAGCTCAGCGACTTTAGGGGTCAGCTCGCTCGGCTTGAACACCACGCTGTTACCCGCCAGCAACGCCGGGACGATATGCCCGTTAGGCAAGTGACCCGGAAAGTTGTACGGGCCGAACACCGCAACCACGCCGTGGGGCTTGTGGCGCAGCACCGCCGTGGCATCGCCCAGCGGGCCGCTTTTTTCGCCGGTGCGCTCACGGTAGCTTTGTACCGAGATTGCCACCTTGTTGATCATGCTGGTGACTTCGGTGGCCGACTCCCACAGCGGCTTGCCGGTTTCTTCACCGATGCAGCGGGCCAGTTCATCGGCGTGGGTTTTCAGGCTCGCGGCGAAGGCTTCGAGCACCGTCAGGCGCTCTTCGAAAGACCGTTTGGCCCAGGCCGGAAACGCCTGACGCGCAGCTTTGACTGCTTCGCTCACCTGCTCGGCATTGGCCGCGTGGCCCGTCCACAGCACCTGCTGGGTGACCGGATTCAGCGACTCGATGATTTCGCCCTGACCGTTCTGCCAGGCGCCTGCGATATACAACGTGCTCATTATTTGGACTCCCGCGACGTGGCTGGCTGGGCAGATAACGGGACGGCGCGCACCTGGTCGCCTGCACTCAGTTGCAGACGCTTGGCGGTCAGTTTGTCGACCACTAACGTGCCCGCCGCCAAACGTGCCGGGGCGGCAGTAATGCGGCACTCTTCGCGTTTGCGGTTATGAATCAGGTACGCCGGGGCGTCATCGCCCGGTGTGCCGATGGCCAGCACCAGCGCCTCACTGTCACGCACCGCGCGAATCTTGGTGGTTTCGCATTCCACCGCCGGGCCCGCGTCGAAAATATCGACGTAACCCTGATAACTGAAGCCTTCGCTTTTGAGCATGTTCAACGCAGGTTCGGTGTCGGTATGCACCTTGCCGATCACGGCGCGGGCGCTTTCGGACAAGAAGCAGGTGTACACCGGAAACTTGGGCATCAGCTCGGCAATAAAGGCTTTGTTGCCCACGCCGGTCAGGTAATCGGCCTGGCTGAATTCCATTTTGAAAAAGTGTCGACCCAGGCTTTCCCAGAAAGGCGAGCGGCCGTTCTCATCTGACATGCCGCGCATTTCGGCAATGATCTTGTTGCCAAACAGCTCGGGGAACTCAGCGATAAACAGCATCCGCGCCTTGGCCAGCATGCGGCCGTTAAGGCCATTGCGGTGATCGGCACTGAGGAACAACGAGCACAGCTCAGAGTTGCCCGTCAGGTCGTTGGCCAGGAACAGGGTCGGGATTTCGCGGTATATGTTCAGTTCCTGGGAGGCGCTGACGGTCAGGCCAACCCGGAAGTTGTACCAAGGCTCACGCAGGCCGACGGCACCGGCAATGGCCGAAATCCCCACCACTTTGCCGTCGTCGTTTTCGAGCACGAACAGGTAGTCGGCATCGGCGCGTTCAGCTTCGCCACGAAAGGTTTTTTCAGCCCAACTGACACGGTGCAACAGGCGCTGCTCATTGGCCGGCAAGGTGGTCAGGCCGGTGCCCGTGCTGCGGGCCAGTTCAATCAGGGCCGTTAAATCACTACTGCGTACAGGACGAACGATCATGCTATCTCCTTAAACAGGGCTCGCGGGCGAACCCCGTGACACTCGCTCAAACGCGTTAAACCGCAACCACTCGTACGCTGACGCCTTCGCCAACGCCGAGCGCTTCGGCCGCTTCCAGATCCAGCGTGACCGGCTTGCCCGGCGCCCAGTCGAGCTCCAGCAAGACGGCGCGGTAGTCCTGTAACTGGGTATTGGCCACCAGGTACGGGCGACCGCCCCCGCGAATCGGCTCACCGATCTTGACCGGCACCACGCGGCTTTGAGCAATCGAGCGGATGCCCGAGACCCGCGCATGCAGGGTCGGGCCGCCGTCGAAAATGTCGATGTAATGATCGGTTTCAAAACCTTCACGCATCAAAATGTCGAAGGTGATTTGCGCACGCGGGTGCACCTGGCCCATGGCTTCCTGGGCAGTGTCGGGCAACAGCGGCACGTAAATCGGGTAATGCGGCATCAGCTCGGCGAGGAAGGTGCGGCTTTTCAGCCCGCACAGGCGCTCGGCGGCGGCGTAGTTCAAGTCGAAAAAGTTGCGGCCGATGGCGTCCCAAAACGGCGAGTCGCCGTTTTCATCGCTGTAGCCGACGATCTCGGTGACCACCGAATCGGCGAAGCGCTCCGGGTGGTTGGCCACAAACAGCAGGCGGCCTCGGGAGTTGAGTTCGGACCAGGCCGTGCCCACCAGATCCGGGACCACGTAAAAGCTGGTCAGCAGGCTGTTGCCGGTCAGATCGTGACACTGCGACAGCACGTGGATCTTGTTGTGGATCTTCAGTTCGCGCGAGGCGTGAACGAAGGTCTCGTTACGAAAACTATAAAAAGGCTCGGAGTACCCGGCCGACGCGACGATGGCCGAACAGCCCACCAGCTTGCCTGCGGTGGTGTCTTCAAGGACGAAGAAGTAACTTTCTTCGCCATTGAAGCTGACTTCAGCGGCAAACGAGGCTTCGGAGGCGGCGATCTTGTCGCGCAGACGGTCGAGGTCGTCCGGCAATGAAGTGACACCAATCGGGCTGTCCGCAGCCAGACGCTGTACCTCGCTCAGGTCAGCCATTTGCGCGGGGCGCATCACCAGCATGGTGTCACTCCTTAATCCAGAAAATAAAAAATGGGGCCCTGTGGGGGCGAGCCTGTCTCACAGTCTTTTAAAAGATTAAAAGATCGCGAGGCGAGCTCGCTCCTACAGGGTTATGGCGTGGATCAGGCGGTCAGGTGTTTGATGGCACGCTCAAAACGATCCAGGCCTTCGGTGATGTCTGCTTCTTCAACCACCAGGCTTGGGGCGAAACGCACCACGTCCGGGCCGGCTTGCAGGATCATCAGGTTTTCTTTTTCAGCCGCATTGAATATGTCTTTGGCGCGGCCTTTCCAGGCATCGCTCAAGACGCAGCCCAGCAACAGGCCCAAACCACGCACTTGGGTGAATACGCCGTACTGCTGGCCGATTTGTTCAAGGCGGGTTTTGAACAGTTGATGCTTAGCCTCAACGCCCTGCAATACGTCCGGGGTGTTGATCACGTCGAACACGGCATTGCCCACCGCGCACGCCAGCGGGTTGCCGCCGTAGGTGGTGCCGTGAGTGCCGACGACGAGGTGCTTGGCCAGGTCTTCGGTGGTCAACATGGCCGCGATCGGGAAACCGCCGCCCAGGCTTTTGGCGCTGGTGAGGATGTCCGGGGTCACGCCGTAGTGCTGGTAGGCAAACAGGTGGCCGGTACGGCCCATGCCCGTTTGCACTTCGTCAAACACCAGCAAGGCATTGTGCTGGTCGCACAGTTCGCGCGCGCCTTGCAGGTAAGCCTGCTCGGCTGGCAATACGCCGCCTTCGCCCTGGATGGGCTCCAGTACCACGGCACAGGTTTTGTCGGAGATCGCCGCTTTGAGCGCGTCGAGGTCGTTGAACGGGATGTGCGTGATGCCGGTGATTTTTGGACCGAAACCGTCCGAGTACTTCGACTGCCCGCCCACGTTGACGGTGAACAGCGTACGGCCGTGGAAGCTGTTGAGGGCCGCGATGATTTCGTATTTCTCATCACCGAAACGGTCGAACGCCACGCGACGGGCCAGTTTGAAGGCAGCCTCGTTGGCTTCGGCGCCGGAGTTACAGAAGAACACGCGCTCAGCGAAGGTGGCGTCTACCAGCTTTTTAGCCAGGCGCAAGGCAGGCTCGTTGGTGAACACGTTAGACACGTGCCACAGGTTGTTGGCCTGCTCGGTCAGTGCGCCTACGAGCGCCGGGTGGGCGTGGCCCAACACGTTAACCGCGATGCCGCCTGCGAAGTCGATGAGTTCGCGCCCCGACTGATCCCAGACTCGGGAACCGGCGCCACGCACAGGAATGAAAGCAGCAGGTGCGTAGTTCGGAACCATGACCTGATCGAAATCGGCGCGTTGCACCGGGGCTTGCTCAACGGACATCGGAGTCTCCTGATGAGAAACGCCTGCCTAAAATGGCGAGCGATGGGGGGATTGTAAGGACAGATGGTGATGCGGCCTTGCCGCCAAGCGACAACTTCTTATAGCGCCAAACCCCGGCTTAACCGGGTTTACAGCAATGCGACATATTGCGTCGCAAAGACGCAGTTTAAACGCTGAGCGCGCCAAACGGCAGCACGACAACAGGTTGATTTATGCCGTGCCTGGCAGGGCGAGCCAGCACCTGCGGCTAAACCCTTGAGCGGGGGCTATTTATTTATTGCGACGGCGCATATTTACGATACGTCGGCCCCCTCTTTTAGCAGGTATTTGCGCTTTTTAAAAACGTCATCGCGGCTGATCTTAATCGCTCTAATTCCTTGATTAATCAGGTGCTTTCATGCCCAACAGCGATCTTGAAGGTCTGCCCCCACAGCCACCGCTCACGCAAAACACAGCTCATAAAGAGGCGCATTTTCTGTCCCATCACGCCCAGATCACCCACACGCTACCTCAATGGTTAACACGGGCGCCCTCTCACAAACAGCAAGCACTCAAGGCTCTCAGGCCTAACCCGACGCACTGGCCGAAAGGGCTTTCGATCTCACAGCAAAACGCCCTTGATCACGCGCACATTAATAGCTGGAAAACCCACCAGGATGCAGAGCAGGAACTTGAAAACCTCAAAGATGTTTACGCCTTCGCCGAACCTTTGCTCTTACAAGCGTTGGTCGAGCGCTTTGAGGTGGACTCAGCGCTCAATCTGAAAAACACCTTCATCAACCTCTACCTCCCCCTGACCACGCCGCTGTTGGGCCTTAAAACCGGGGCATTAAAAAACTGGCGCGTGTCCATGCTGGATGCCGCCCTGCATAACTTTGAGGCTTTTGAAGCACAACCAGACGCTCACTCACCTGATTCCGGATTTATTACTCGCCCAAGCGCAGGCGGGCAATACCAGATTTTGGAGACGCTGACCCGACAAGTGCCGATCCCGGCTTTCATTACGCTGTGCCGCCAGCTGGATATCGGCAAACTGTACAAGGCTCATCTGGACAATGAGCTGATCCTTTGTGAGCCTGACAAAGCACTGCGTATCAAAACAGCTGTTCGCCAACACTTGAGAACGGCGCTTGTCGCGGCATCGCATCATGCGCTCGCACACAAACAGATCACACAAAACATCCATGATGCGCTTTGCAATCCAGCCCAGGCGCCGGGCTGGACGAACAAGACCCCACCGACACCTTATCCTCACAGCATGACGCTACTCGGCAGCGCGCTGACCGGGGTGTTGGTTTTTTCTACCCAAACGGCCCCTGCGTCACTGCACGGAGAGGTCATCGCCTACCTCCCTGATGACCCGCAGCAGCCTGTAAAGCGTCACGCTTCAATGACCGCTTTCGTCAGTGACCTGGCAATAAAATTACGCGATGACAGCTACCAGCAATACTTCAGCCGTTTTATTGACCACAAGGAACTAGAGCCGTTTTTAACGACCCTCAGGAGCAAACTTTTCATTACCCAGATCGACCCGGCACACGTGCCTAAAGGGGAAGGACGGCCTGAAGACTTCCCTCTTGTTATTCGATCAAGCCTTGTTGAGCACCCTGTTCTCAATTTCACGCTGCTCAACATCTATCAGGACTACAGCGAATACCTGTTCATCCAAAAACGACGAAAGCTGCTTGAAGATGCCCCCTTGCTGGCTGTCAGTACCGACACGGAAGATCAGAAAACACGCCATGATCGCCAGCAACGCCTGAAAAAAATCGGTGAGTGGGCCGTCAACGCGATTGAGATTGCGGGCTCTTTTTTCATCCCGGGTCTGGGTGAGTTGATGATGCTGCAAATGGCATATCAGATCCTTGATGACACCTATGAGGGCATCAGGGACTGGACCCAGGGTAAAACCATTGAGGCCTGGGACCATTTATTCAACGTTCTGTCCAGCACCGTCCAAATTGCAACCCTGAGCATTGGCAGCAAAATAATCGCTGATGTCCTGAAACCCACGCCCTCTTTCGTCAAGGGTTTAAAACCCGTCACACGCCATACGGGTGAAAAGCGCCTGTGGGATCCGGCCCTGACGCCTTACCAACATCCGACAGACCTGCCCTCCAACACGCCCGCCAACGACCTCGGGTTAATGCTGCATGAAGACGCACAGTTTCTATCTCTCGAAGACCGCACTTACCGCGTTGAACAAGAACCCCAAACACTGCGATACCGCATCAAGCATCCTTCTCGAACACAGGCCTACTCGCCGCGATTGCGGCATAACGGGTCAGGTGCCTGGACAGTCGAAACAGAGCAACCGCTCAATTGGGATGATTTGAGACTCTTCAAACGCTTGAACCGAACCGCAGCCTCTTTCTCTGACATCACCGCCTCACGCCTTTTGGCCATCACTCAGACCGATACGGCTGCGCTGCGCAGCCTGCATGTCGATGCGCTGCCCACACCCGGCTTGCTTGCCGACAGCATCCAACGCTTCAAAATTGACCAGGACCTGCAGTATTTCATCGAGCACATGCAAAGCCGTGACCCTTTGGTTCAGCAACTGGCAGACCCTCAAACCCAGTTGCAACTGTTGATCAGTGATGAGATGTGGAGCGCGTCCAAAAACTTACGGGTCGTCAATGAACACGGTGAAACCGTGGTGCACTATCCTTCCGAGTTCTCTACAGCCGAGCACATTGAAATCACAGATGAGCAGGTACGAGGGGGCCAATTACTGAAAACCGTCCTCCAGAAACTGGATGAAAAAGACATAAAGCACCTGCTCGGCGTTAGTCCAGCGATGGCCGACCCGCTACCTAATCCCACCGAACAAATGACCCTGCTCTGCAACCGACTGGCACGCCTGGCACACAAAAAGCGCAACGACTTGTTCGCATCACGTTATGCCTCGTTGCAAAACAGCGCTAATGCAGAGGTCAAATTGCTGCAGACGAGCTTTGCGCAACTGCCGACACCGGCAGCGCAAGAACTGATCTGGAATGCCCAGGGCGATGAAATCCTGCAACTGCTTAATGAGCGAATCATCCCCGAACGCCTGCAAGAGCTCGCACTCGAACAGGTCTACGAATCAAGGGTCAACCGCGCCTTCGAAGGCCTTTTTCTCGACTCTACGCATAGCGCAGACAGCGAGTGGCTCACGCTGAAAACGATTGAATCGCTACCTGGCTGGTCAGACAACCTGCGCCTTGAAATTCGCGACGCCAGCTTTGACGGTCCACTGCTCAACAGCCTTGGAGGCGAGCATGCCCCGATACGCAAAGTGTTGATCAAGTCACAAAACCTCTATAGCGCACGGGATGCGCAGGGCCTGGAGCTGCATGGGCCAGATGATCTGTATGCGGCTTTATTGCACGCACTGCCGGATGCAGAGCGTGCTCAATTGGGATTTCCCCATACTTACCAGGGTAAAGCCCTGAAAGCCGCTGTACGCGAGCATCCTCTGCTGCAACGTCAACTCGTCAGAGCACGCGTAGAACCCTCGCGCACTGCGCTAGATATAAACCCAGAGGCCCGCCCACGACTCAAAGCCACCGCTTACCCTTTATTAGGTGCCGACGCCCCAGGCCAGCCACCCAGCGCACTCGAGCGCCGCGTGAACGAGCTTTACCCCAGCCTGAATCGGCAAGAGCGGCTAAGAGTCATTCGTCACCTGCCCGCTGACCCGGCCGCGGCAGATCAAACCTTGACCGATCTGGGACAATCACTGGAAAGGCTGCGTGATGATTTGGAAGTGTGGACTGTCGACGCACCCGCAACTAACCAGCGAACCGGCGAGTTAATACCGCCAGTTGCAAGAATGGCGATTGTTCAAGACCGACGTGCATTCAGCAGAGAACTCGAAAGATGCTGGCGCAGACAAACAGCGTTCGACAATCACTACGCAGACCCTACCCGAGATGGTTTTGAGCTGACGTTTACACGAACAATATTAGATAACATGCCGAGTATTGATGCCGACTTCAGCCACGTAACTTACCTGTCCTTGAGAGGATCCGGCCCCGTTACTGGCGTTAACGAGTTCTTGCAAAACTTCCCAAGATTACGCGTATTGAAACTTCAAGGCTTTGCTCTTGATGCAGTGCCAGAGTCGCTGCCCTCAATGCAGAACTTAACTGAGTTGTATCTCGAAGACAGCAACATCACGCTCACCCCCACAGCAGCCCAGGCCTTATCCGGACTGGAAAACCTGGAACACATCGATCTTGATGGCAACCCGCTTAACCTCACGCCTGACTTCAGCAATATGCAACACTTGAATTCAGTGTTCCTGAGCAACACTGAACTCAGCGAGTTCCCCACATCCCTTTTGGGGTTGCCCGAAATTGAAACGATAGATCTGAGTGACAATCTCATCATTGATTTACCGTCAGAACTTTTCGAGGCCCCGGCATTTATCACCGAAGCGCTCGATTTGGCAGGAAACCCCTTGTCCGAAGCGAGCCTGAACCAGGCGCACCTATATTTCAGTCAGACCGGTATTGATATGAATATTTCATTCGACGATCTGGAGCCCATCGCTGTCGATGTCGTCGAACCTGAACAGTAGTTTCAGCCTCGCTCAGCAGGCACCGAGGACAATTCAAACGGGCTGCTGCTGCGGCGCTGGTTGCGGTCTTCGCGTGGCGTGGCACCGAAGAAGTTGCGGTAGGCACTGGAGAAATGCGGCCCCGAGGAGAACCCGCACGACAAGCCGATCTGGATGATCGATTTGCTGGTTTGCATCAACATCTGACGCGCCTTGTTCAAGCGCAGCTCCAGGTAGTACTGGCTAGGGACGCGATTGAGGTACTGCTTGAAGATGCGCTCCAGTTGACGACGGGAGACGCACACATGCTGAGCGATTTCGTCCGTGGTCAGCGGTTCTTCAATGTTGGCTTCCATCAGCAAAACGGCTTGGGTCAGTTTCGGGTGGCTGGAACCTAAACGGTTTTGCAAGGGAATACGCTGGCGTTCACCGCCTTCACGAATGCGCTCAACCACAAGTTCTTCAGACACCGCACCCGCCAATTCAGCACCGTGGTCGCGGGCCAGCAAGGCGAGCAACAGGTCCAGTACCGACATGCCGCCACAGGCGCTCAAGCGATCACGGTCCCAGTCAAACAAGTGGCTGGTGGCAATCACCTTGGGGAAGCGCTCAGCGAAGTCATCCTGCCAGCGCCAGTGCACGGCTGCACGGTAGCCATCGAGCAAGCCCAGTTGTGCCAGCGGGTAAACCCCGGCCGACAACCCGCCAATCACGCACCCGGCACGCACCAATTGCTTGAGCGCACTGCTGAGTGCCGGGGCAATGGCGACGGGTGGCTCATCGGCCACCAGAAAGAGCTTCTGGCACCCTTCAAGCTTCCCGGCCCATGGCTCACCGGGTAATTGCCAACCCCCTGCCACGACGTCGGTCGGTGCTTCTGCTTGCAGAAACACCAGCTCGTAAGCCACTTCGGGATGCACCCGTTGGGCGACCCGCAAGGCCTCCTCGGCCAGCGCAAGCGTCAATGCTTTGGTGCTGGGCCAAATCAGGAAACCTATTCGATGGGCAGTCATGGCATGCAATCCGAAACGAAAACAGTGTTAATGCCGAAGGTGGCAACAACCAAGCTAGATCCGCCACCGCGTTTTCCGGGAAGCATGCACTAAGTTGGTGCAAAAAGCAGTCTCACAATCCATTAAATTACTTGAGGCTGCCCGACAAGAACTGCTGCAAACGCTCGCACTGCGGGTTCACCAGCACTTCACGCGGGTTACCGCTTTCTTCAACCACGCCTTTGTGCAGGAACACCAACTGGTTGGACACTTCGCGGGCAAATCCCATTTCGTGAGTCACCACCACCATGGTCCGGCCTTCCAGGGCGAGGTCTTGCATGACCTTCAATACGTCGCCGACCAGCTCCGGGTCCAGCGCCGAGGTCGGCTCGTCAAACAGCATGACCTCTGGCTCCACCGCCAACGCACGGGCAATCGCCACACGCTGCTGCTCACCCCCGGACATATGCCCGGGGTAGGCGTCTTTACGATGGGACACGCCGACCTGGTTGAGGTAATGCTCGGCTTTTTCCCGCGCTTCGACCTTGGACATGCCCAGTACGTGCACGGGCGCTTCCATGATGTTTTCCAGCGCGGTCATGTGCGACCACAGGTTGAAATGCTGGAACACCATCGACAGGCGCGAACGCATGCGCTGCAACTGTTTAGGGTCTGCCGCTACCAGGGCGCCGTCCTTTTTCGCGACCAGTTTGAGCTCTTCGTTGTTGAGCAAAATCTTGCCGGCATGCGGCTGCTCAAGCAGGTTGATGCAACGCAAAAAGGTACTTTTGCCTGAACCGCTGGAACCGATGATGCTGATCACATCACCTGCCTTTGCAGCCAGAGATACGCCTTTCAGCACCTCGTGACTGCCGTAGCGCTTATGCAGGTCTTGGACTTCAAGTTTGTACATGCTGTCGGTTCTCACAAAAACAGTGGGTCAGACGTTGAGCGCGGCTCAACACTCAGGCCTTGCGCGGGGCCATGTAGCCCAGCCAGCGGCGTTCTGCCAATTTGAACAGGCGTACCAGAATGAAGGTCAGGCACAGGTAGAACGCACCTGCGGTGATGTAGGCTTCAAACGGCAAGTAATACTGCGCGTTAACGGTACGCGCAGCGCCGGTGATGTCGATCAGGGTCACGATGGACGCCAGACTGGTGGTCTGCAGCATCATGATCACTTCGTTGCTGTATTGCGGCAGCGCCCGGCGCATGGCCGACGGCAGCAAAATACGGCGATACATTTTGCTCGGGGACATGCCCATCGCCTTGGCGGCTTCGATCTCGCCATGGGGCGTGGCCTTGAGGCTGCCCGCAATGATTTCGGCGGTATAGGCGCTGGTGTTGATCGCAAACGCCAGGCACGCACAAAAGGTTGCACTGGACAGCAAAGGCCACATAAAGCTTTCGCGCACGACTTCAAACTGGGCCAGGCCGTAGTAGATCAAAAACAGCTGCACCAGCATCGGCGTGCCGCGAATCACGTAGGTGTAGAGCCACGCCGGGAAATTGACCCACGGGCGCTTGGACACCCGCATCAGGCCCAGCGGCAGCGCCACCAGCAAACCAAAGAACAGTGAAATGCCCAGCAGCTTGAGGGTTTCAACCATGCCGCTGAGGTACAGCGGCATGCTGTCCCAAATGACGTTGTAGTCGAAGATCATAGCTCAGCCACCTTTACGCCGACCGAGTAGCGCTTTTCAAGTTGTCGCAACGCCAGCAGCGACACACTGGTCATTACCAGGTACAGCGCGGCCACCGCGAGGAAGAACGTAAAAGGCTCGCGGGTGGCATCTGCCGCCTGCTTGGCCTTGAACATCATGTCTTGCAAGCCGACCACCGAAATCAGGGCCGTGGCTTTGGTCAACACCAGCCAGTTGTTGGTAAAGCCCGGAATCGCCAGACGGATCATCTGCGGCACCAACACCCGGAAAAACACCTGGAAACGGCTCATGCCGTAGGCCACACCCGCTTCTGCCTGACCTTTGGGGATCGCCATAAAGGCACCGCGAAAGGTTTCGGACAGGTACGCACCAAAGATGAAGCCCAAGGTGAACACGCCAGCCGAGAAGGGGTTGAGGTCGATGTAGTCGTCGTAGCCCACCAGCGGGGCGACGTTGTTGAGCAGGTTCTGACCGCCGTAGAAAATCAGCAAGATCAGCACCAGATCGGGAATCCCACGAATGACCGTAGAGTACAGATCGCCCAGCCAAGCCAGCCAGCGCACTGGCGACAGGCGCATTGAAACACCAATCAGACCTAGAACAATGGCCAGGGCCATGGACGACAAGGCGAGCTGTAGCGTCAGCCAAGCGCCATCGAGGATGACAGCCCCGTAGCCTTTCAACATGATTCAGGCCCTCGAAAAAAAGCGTGAAAATTAGGATGAAAAAATGGCGCAAACTTCAGGGACTCTGTCGCTTGCGCCATTTCAGACTTACAGCCGCGATGATTTACTTGGCTTCTGGGCCGTAAATATCGAAGTTGAAGTATTTTTTCTGGATTTCGTCGTACTTGCCGTTTGCACGGATATCGGTGATTGCACGGTCGATTTTGTCTTTCAGCTCTTTGTCGCCTTTACGCACGGCGATACCGATGCCGTCACCGAAGTACTTGGCGTCAGTGAACGAAGGACCTACAAACGCGTAGCCTTTGCCAGCCGGGGTATCGAGGAAGCCTTCCTGCAACAGGGTGGCGTCAGCCACGGTGCCGTCCAGACGACCGGCTTCGATGTCCAGGTAGATTTCGTTCTGCGAGCTGTAAGGCACAACAGTGGCGCCTTTAGGAGCAAAGACTTCTTTGGCGAAACGGTCGTGAATCGAACCGCGCTGCACGCCGATCTTCTTGCCTTTGAGCTCTTCCAGCGAATCAGAAACGGTTGTGCCGTCCTTCAGCACCAGGCGAGCCGGGGTCAGGTAGTAACGGTTGGTGAAGTCCACCGACTTCTTGCGGTCGTCGGTGATCGACATTGAGGACAGGATGGCGTCGATCTTGCGCACTTTAAGTGCCGGGATCAGACCGTCGAACTCTTGCTCGACCCACACACACTTGACCTGCATCTGCTCACACAGAGCGTTACCGATGTCATAGTCAAAGCCCACAATGCTGCCGTCCGGTGCCTTGGAGGCAAACGGAGGGTAAGCGGCTTCAATGCCAATTTTGAGCGGCTTTGCATCAGCAAACGCCTGCAAGGACAGCACGGACAGTGCCAGGGCGCCAAGAAGCACGAGTTTCTTCATCTTAGGACTCCATCGGTAAAGGGCAATAAATGCAGAGTGAGCCTGAGCCCAATATGCGGAGGTTAAACCGGGAATGCGGCGCCACGTCCTGTTGGTGTTGAAACGAGTTCAGCACTACGACAACGAGCGAGTGATCGGCATTCTAACGACAGGCTTCAAGCCGTTATTTCTTCAATGCGACAACATATTACAAATGCACCGAGAAAGGCGGCTACAAGCATTGACAGCTCTTCGAATTCGTGCAAGAGCAAAAGATATAGAACCTATATGAGTTGCAAATAGCGGGCCTATTATTCGCAAACCCTTCTATTCCGGCAAGTGTAGCCTTTAATCTAATTTTTTAAGGGCCGCCCGAGCGCTCTAAAACGGTGCCTTTGGTGTCACATAGCCCCGTTTTTGGGCGCACGGTTACACATGGGGTAACACCTGAATAAACCCCGGACCCCGCAGGAGTGGCCGCCCCGTCTTCGACACCGCGCTTTCGCGCAGCAAACAGGACAGCGAGTATCTTCAGCATCCCCCAATCGGTTCCCTCTCATACGGGAGAGGAGTGGTGAGAGAGCTTTGGCTTTTATGTACATATCCATTACTGCGGCAACGGCCACTTAGGATTCCGGCCTTACGGCGCGATCGGCCATCCTTGGCCGTGTCGCGGCTAACCCGGCGTCCTGCCGGGTTACCCTCTGCGCAACACCTGCGTTCGGCCAGCGTGGTTTAACGGGGCCTCTTAGATCAAGATCAAAAGCCAGATCAAGATCAACAGATCGCGAGGCAAGCTCGCTCTTATCAAACATAAAATAACCCATTGTTTTTATTCAAAAAAACTACCCAACTTTTTCCAGCCTCCATCCCAGCTT
>NZ_WIVR01000264.1:0-226 GCF_009600525.1 Pseudomonas sp. FSL R10-1350 | reverse complement strand
TTGCGCTTTCGATCTCTCGTTAGCGGGAGGCGAATTCTACAGCGTTACACGCTGCTGTCAACACCTCATTTCCTGCTACTTTCAATCGATTTGCTAACCAGGTCATTGACCTAACTAGCAGTACAACTTTTTACAAAGCTTGTACTTATACAAAAACAAAATCCCTGTCTGCGTGAGCAGACAGGGATTTTGGAATTTAATCTTGACGATGACCTACTCTCACATG
>NZ_WIVR01000263.1:0-228 GCF_009600525.1 Pseudomonas sp. FSL R10-1350 | reverse complement strand
GTTGGCGCATTTAAGGGCTATCGCGTCCGCTTAAAAATAGACGGACACCATCGCCCTTAATTTGGGAGGTCGGTAGGTGTGTTCACCGTTCGCTTACGCTGCAAGCGCGTGGGGGCCTGGGTGGGGTTCCAGTTGGGATTTCGCTGGGTTTATCGATTGTTTGTTGCGGGGCGATGATCAGTGTTTTTTCGAGCACAAAAACAAAATCCCTGTCTGCATGAGCAGACA
>NZ_WIVR01000262.1:0-229 GCF_009600525.1 Pseudomonas sp. FSL R10-1350 | reverse complement strand
AACGGTCCAACAGAAGCTATCAACGGGCGACTTGAGCACTTACGAGGTACCGCCTTGGGCTTTAGAAATTTAACCAATTACATAGCCAGGTGCTTGCTGAAGTCAGGAGGGTTTAGAAATCAGCTACACCCTTAAATGCGAAGAGCCGGTTTTCTCAGTGTCGGTCTCGGTCATGTCGTGGGGATTCCTTTCAGTGCTACACGTTGATGGCGAACACGTCGACCGACTC
>NZ_WIVR01000261.1:0-230 GCF_009600525.1 Pseudomonas sp. FSL R10-1350 | reverse complement strand
GAAGCGCGTAGAGGGTTTGAGCCGCGCGCTCAGGAAGTGATCCAGGAGCATAAGCGGCATAAGTCGAGAAGCGAGCCCACCTTGGGTTAGGCTGGCCCCCAGAAAAAACAAAACCCCCGTGCTCTATTCAACTTGCCGGAAGAGAGAGCGACGGGGGCCCCGATAAGAGCACTGGAGTGCCCTGAACGTGTCGAAAGCATATCACGCCACCATCGCAGATCAACCAGGAC
>NZ_WIVR01000260.1:0-231 GCF_009600525.1 Pseudomonas sp. FSL R10-1350 | reverse complement strand
GGCCTTCTCGATCTCCGTCATAGCCTACTTCTCCAACTTCACTGCCTGTCGGCTGCCATTCTCGAACGTCCACCCGCTGACTGCCTTCATCCCTTTTGGCAGGATGATGAACTGGCCGTTTTCGTCGCGGTGGAAGTCCATCCCCAACGCCTGGGCGCGGGCCATCGTGGCCTTCTGCTGCTCGATGAGCTGGAAATTCTCCGCCACCGTCTGCCCTGTCCACCACAGGGC
>NZ_WIVR01000259.1:0-231 GCF_009600525.1 Pseudomonas sp. FSL R10-1350 | reverse complement strand
ATGGGTCTGTGACAACTGCGAAACCTTGATTCAAGAGCCGGTGCCGGCGCAGGTCATCGACAAAGGCATCCCGACGGTCGGGCTGTTGGCGCAGGTGATGATCGCGAAATACGCCGATCATTTGCCGTTGTACCGCCAGGAGCAAATCTTCGGGCGGGCCGGTCTCGCGATTCCTCGTTCAACGCTGGCCAGTTGGGTCGGCGCTTGCGGCGTGCAATTGCAGCCACTGGT
>NZ_WIVR01000258.1:0-232 GCF_009600525.1 Pseudomonas sp. FSL R10-1350 | reverse complement strand
GCTCACCAACGTGGCGTTGCTCCAGCTCCTGGAGAAGTGGCAGCAGGTCAGCGGCTGACCCCCTGTACTCGCTTGGGTAGCCTCCGGCCTTCGTTTGAGTGAGTTTTCCAGCCTCAGTCAGCTTTTCAGCCCACCGATAGGCGCCAGATTCCCAGACGGCCAGCGTGTCTTCACGTTCGCCCGGCTCAACGTAGACCCTGATCCACCAACTCATTCGGCATCTCCTACCAGT
>NZ_WIVR01000257.1:0-232 GCF_009600525.1 Pseudomonas sp. FSL R10-1350 | reverse complement strand
GCACCGAAGACAGACACGACTCGTGCGAGGGCTTTCTCGGTGCCGGAGCGCATATCCATCGGCTCGGTGGCCAGCCAGATTGTGTCGATGCGGATCACGAAGAAAGTCCACGGACAAAACGGACACATCCTTCGGGATCGGAAGACGGCCATTTAACCGTGATGATTTGCTCACCAAATGGCAGCTCGATGATTACCGATGACTCGGCCTGTCTTTTCGGGGCGACCTTTAC
>NZ_WIVR01000256.1:0-233 GCF_009600525.1 Pseudomonas sp. FSL R10-1350 | reverse complement strand
AGCTCTCTGCGAAACAGGTCATGGCTCTGCGATTTAGAGCCACTCAGGCCTGACGCGCTTCGCTTGTCCCCTCGACCTCCGTACGTGAACAAGTTCTCGCACTCCGATCGAGGCCATTCCCGCCACTGAAGAAATTTCCCAGGTCAGGGGCCGCGACCCCGGCTCGGCGTGACGCGCTTTACCGTCGCGCTGAACGGAGTCCCGGGCGAAGCGAACCCTTGACCAGGCACCGA
>NZ_WIVR01000255.1:0-234 GCF_009600525.1 Pseudomonas sp. FSL R10-1350 | reverse complement strand
ATCAACTTACATTGATTTGCATAATTCAAAAATGGAACTTTCAAAACCTATACCAGATAATTTTCACCAGAAAAGAACAGTTGTTCAAGAAGCTTTTTGGAAATTTCCATTTAATCAAAATGTAGATAATATCAAACCGGCTGATTATATAAATACAATCAATAGTTTTTATAAAGAACATTTTCCAGATTATCCAATTAAATTGATTGTGTTTCATGGTGATGAAATATCATC
>NZ_WIVR01000025.1:0-64421 GCF_009600525.1 Pseudomonas sp. FSL R10-1350 | reverse complement strand
CTCGGTCAGCGTCGCGCCGCCCGTTGCAGCGCCACCGGCCAGTGCCGCGTTTGGCCTGCGGATTTTTACCGGGCTGGTGGGGGTACTGCTGGCGGTGTTGGTCTCGGGTTTTAACGAGAACGTGACCAAAGTGGCGATGCCGGACATACGCGGCGCCATGGGCATCGGTTATGACGAAAGCACCTGGTTGCTGGCGGTGTATTCGGCCACGTCGATCAGTGCCATGGCCTTCGCGCCGTGGTGTGCGGCGACGTTCTCGCTGCGCCGCTTCACCTTGTGTGCGATCGGCGCGTTTTTGCTGCTGGGCATCTTGTGCCCCTTCGCCCCCAACGTTTCTGTGTTGATGTTGCTGCGGACCTTGCAAGGGTTTGCCGGGGGCGCGTTGCCGCCCATGTTGATGTCGGTGGCGTTGCGTTTTTTGCCGCCGCACATCCGCTTGTACGGGTTGGGCAGTTATGCGTTGACCGCCACCTTTGGCCCAAGTTTTGGTACGCCGTTGTCGGCCTGGTGGGTGGAATACGCCGGTTGGCAGTGGGCGTTCTGGCAAGTCATTCCCCTCAGCCTGCTGGCCATGGGTTGTGTGGCCTGGGGTTTGCCGCAAGACCCGCTGCGTCTGGAGCGTTTCAAGCAGTTTGACTGGCGCGGGCTGCTGCTCGGCTTGCCCGGTTTGATCATGCTGGTGCTGGGCCTTGAGCTTGGCCAGCGGCTGAACTGGTTCGAGTCCGAAATGATCCGGATCTTTATCGTCGGCGGGCTGGCCTTATTGGTGCTGTTTTTCATCAACGAATGGTCGCACCCGCTGCCGTTCTTCAAATTGCAGTTACTGAAGAACCGCAACCTCTCCAGCGCTTTGCTGACTCTGGCCGGGGTGCTGTTTGTGCTGTTGGCGGTGATCAAGATCCCGTCCAGCTACCTGGCGGAGATTCAGGGCTATCGCCCGCTGGAAACTGCGCCGGTGATGCTGATGGTGGCCTTGCCGCAGTTGATTGCGCTGCCACTGGTGGTCGCCCTGTGCAACCTGCGCTGGGTTGATTGCCGCTGGGTACTGGCCATCGGTCTGGGCTTGCTGGCGTTGGCCTGTGCGCTGGGGTCGCAGGTGACTTCGGTGTGGAGCCGCGAGAACTTTTACGCCTTGCAGGCGATTCAAATCATCGCTCAGCCGATGGCGGTGATCCCGCTGCTGATGCTGGCCACGGGTGGCCTCAATCCGGCTGACGGGCCATTCGCATCGGCCTGGTTCAACACGGTTAAAGGCTTCTCGGCGGTGGCGGCGGGCAGCGTGTTGCAAGTGCTGACAGTCAACCGTGAGCACTTCCACTCGATGAGCCTGGTCGATCGCCTGGGCAACTCGCCGCTGGTGTCTGCCGGGGCTGATCTGGCGCACCGGGTGCACCAGCAGGCGATGGTACTGACCTCGTCGGATTTGTACCTGTGCATGGCCGGTGTCGCGATTTTATTGGTTGTCATTATTCCTTTTGGCCCGACGCGGATTTATCCGCCGGGCACAGTGGCGGGAGCAGTTAAATGAGTACGACAAACGGGCGCAAGCCTTTGCTGATGGCGGGTGCAGGGGTGCTGGCGCTGGCGGTGCTGTACGGGTTGTGGCGCGTGGTGTTTGCCAGCGGTCCGGAGCAAAGCACCAATGATGCTTATGTGAGTGCCGACTTCACCCTGATCGCGCCGAAAGTCGCGGGTTTTATTGATGAAGTGCTGGTAGAGGACAACCAGCCGGTCAAAGCCGGGCAGTTGCTGGCGCGCATCGATGCGCAGGATTATCAAGCCAGCGTGATGGCCGCCCAGGCCATGGTGGCCACGGCCCAGGCCCAGCAGATGAATGCCCAGGCGATGCTTGAGCGCCAGCGTTCGCTGATTGAGGAGGCCAAGGCCACGGTCGATGCCGACCTCGCCCAGGTGGAGTTCGCCGAGCACGAGTTACAACGCTATGAGCACTTGGCCGGGCAGGGTGCAGGCACTCTGCAAAACTCGCAGCAGGCGAAGAACCGCTCACAGACAGCCCGAGCACAATTGGCGCAACACCGCGCGGCACTGGAAGCCGCCCGCCAGCAAACACGAGTGCTGGCCGCGCAACACACCGCCGCCGAGGCTTCGGTGCAGCATGCACAAGCGTTGCAGGCACGGGCAGAACTGGAGTTGTCATACACCCAGTTGGTGGCGCCGTTTGACGGCGTGGTCGGGCGTCGCAGCGTGCGCAAAGGCGCTTACGTCAAGCCGGGCGACACCTTGCTCGCCGTGGTGCCGGTGGCCAAGGCCTACGTGGTGGCGAACTTTCTTGAGCATCAACTGACGCACATGAGCCCGGGGCAGCGGGTGATGGTTACGGTCGATACCTTCCCCGGCGAGCAACTGCACGGCACCGTCGACAGTATTGCCCCGGCCACAGGGGTGACGTTCTCGGCCATCGCGCCGGATAACGCCACCGGCAACTTCACCAAGGTGGTGCAGCGCATCCCGGTCAAAATCACCCTGGACTCAGACCAGCCGTTGATCCAGCAACTGCGTCTGGGCATGTCGGTGGATGCATCCGTCGACACCGCCAGCACCTCCGGGCAGCAGGTCAGCGCACGATGAACAGCAAAATAATGACCTGCGCCGTCACCTGTTACAGCCTGCTGAGCCTTGGCGGTTGCGTGATGGGGCCTGACTTCAAGACGCCCGAGACACCGTTGGCCGCGCATTGGGCGAATACGCCAAGCCAGTCCGGGCACAGTGGGACGGCTGAGTCGCCGGTGGACATGCGCTGGTGGGACAGTTTTGGCGACGCGCAGTTATCGGCGTTGGTACGTGAAGCCCAGACGCGCAACTTTGACCTGCAAATGGCCGCCAGCCGCCTTGAGCAAAGCCGGGCCATGCGCCGTCAGGTCGCCGCCGACACGCTGCCGGCGGTAGACGGTTCGGCGGGCTACAGCCGCAGTCGCAACAGCCAGCGCGGCTTGAATGACCCGTCGGGTAAAGCGGGCAAGCAAGCGTTTAACCTGTGGAACGGCGGGCTCGGCATCAGTTGGGAAGCCGACCTGTGGGGGCGCGTGAAGCGCTCGGTGGAGGTGGCAGATGCGTCGGTGCAAATGGCTGAAGAAGACCGCCATGCCGTGCAACTGCTGGTGATTGTGCAGACCGCCCAGGATTACATTGAGCTGCGCAGCACCCAGCAAGGGCTGGCGGTGATCGAGCAGAACCTGCACATCGCCCAACGCAGCCTGGAACTGACCCGGTTGCAACTCAATGAAGGCGTGGCCACAGACCTGGAAGTCTCTGAGGCGGCAGCCCAAGTCGCAGAAATCCAGGCGCGTCTGGCACCGCTGCAACAGCACAGCGCGCAATTGATCAACGCCCTGAGCCTGTTGCTGGCGCGTGAACCAAGAGCCTTGCAAGCGCAATTGAGCACGCCTGCCAACGTACCGTCCTATGCCGCGACCGTACCGATCGGCTTGCCCAGCGAACTGGCAGAACGACGCCCGGACATTCGCCGCGCGCAGGCCCAACTGCATGCAGCCACGGCCGCGATTGGCGTCGCCGAGGCGGACTTTTACCCGCGCATTACCTTGTCCGGGAATATGGGGTTTCAGGCGTTGCAACTGTCGGACCTGGGCAGTTGGGGCTCGCGCAGCTTTGCCTTTGGCCCGGGGCTGAGCGTGCCCTTGTTCGAGGGTGGACGCCTGAAGGGCGCGCTGCAATTACAAGAAGGCCGCCAGCAAGAAGCCGGTATTGGCTTTCAGAAAACCGTGCTGCGTGCCTGGCACGAAGTGGACGACGCGCTGGTGGCGTACCAGGCCAACCAGCGCCGCCGCGACAGCCTGCTGCAGGCGGTCGCCCACAACCAGCGGGCACTGGACAGCGTTCACCAGCAGTACACCCAGGGCACCGTGGACTTTCTTAACGTGCTGACCGTGCAAAACGCACTGCTGGCCAACCAGGCGGCGCTGGTCGACAGCACCGCCCAGGTCTCACTCTCGCTGGTCGACCTGTATGGCGCGCTGGGCGGAGGCTGGCAGGGCTAATAAATCGAGACCCTATCGCGAGACAGGCTCGGGCCAAGGATTTGAGGCGCATCCCGAATCCAACGCACGAGCTTGTCTCGCGATAGGGTCTTTTTACTACCCCTCCACGTGTAGGAGCGAGCTCGCCTCGCGATCTTTTGATCTTAAAGATCGCGAGGCAAGCTCGCTCCTACAACATTCAGCACGACGAGTTGCAGCGTTCGTATCTGCGTGGCTGCGCAGGGATTTGTTATGCTCGGCCCTCGAATCAAGCGCCAGCATAGGCGTGTCCAGTTCACTTTGAGCGTATTTATGTCTGCCGATACTCAAGCTGTCACGACGCGTTTTTCGCGCTCCGACTATAGAACTCTGGGGCTGGCGGCCTTGGGTGGGGCGCTGGAAATCTATGATTTCATCATCTTCGTGTTCTTCGCCCTGACCCTCAGCCAGCTGTTTTTCCCGCCCGATATGCCGGAATGGCTGCGCTTGCTGCAAAGTTTCGGGATTTTTGTGACCGGCTATCTGGCCCGCCCATTGGGTGGCATCTTGATGGCGCATTTTGCCGATCATCTGGGGCGCAAACGGGTGTTCAGCCTGAGTATCCTGATGATGGCCCTGCCGTGTCTGCTGATCGGGATCATGCCGACGTATGCCGATATTGGCTATTTCGCGCCGCTCTTGCTGCTGGCGCTGCGGATTTTCCAGGGCGCCGCAGTCGGCGGTGAGGTGCCCAGTGCCTGGGTGTTTGTTGCCGAGCACGCGCCTGCCGGGCGTCGCGGCTATGCCTTGGGCTTTTTACAGGCCGGTCTGACCTTCGGTTATTTGATCGGCGCCCTGACGGCGACCTTGCTGGCGCAACTGTTTACCCCGGCCGAAATCCTTGATTACGCCTGGCGCTTTCCGTTTTTGCTGGGCGGCGTATTTGGCGTGATCGGTGTGTGGCTGCGTCGCTGGCTGAGCGAAACCCCGGTGTTTCTGGCTTTGCGCGAGCGCCGTGAGGGCAGGGTAGAGCTACCTTTGCGCACAGTATTGCGGGATTTTCGCCCGTCATTGCTGCCCGCCGCGTTGCTGACCTGTGTACTGACCAGCGCCGTGGTGGTGTTTGTCGTCATTACCCCCACCGTGATGCAACAGCAGTTCGGCATGACCGCCAGCCACACGTTTGCCTTGAGCAGCGTAGGCATCGTGTTTTTGAACATTGGCTGTGTGTTGGCGGGTCTGGTCGTTGACCGCATCGGCGTCTGGCGCAGCATCGTGCTGTACAGCGTGCTGTTGCCACTGGGGATTGGCGTGCTCTACGCCAGCCTGGTCGGGCAATGGGGCTTGCCGGGGCTGGCTTACGCGTTGGCCGGTTTGACCTGCGGGATCGTTGGTGTGGTGCCGTCAGTCATGGTTGGCTTGTTCCCGGCTGAGATTCGCGTATCGGGCATTTCTTTTACCTACAACATCGCTTACGCGCTTTGGGCCAGTACCACGCCGTTGTTGCTGATTGCCCTGATGCCGTGGAGCCCGTGGGTGTGCGTGTTGTTCTGTGGGGTGATGGGCCTGGTCGGCGTGCTCACGGCCCGCTGGTTCGGCTTTGCCCGTGGCCATCAGGTCGAGCGGCGTTTGCGCGCGTTGGCAGAGGTGTGATGCAGAAACCTTCCGTCAGCGCAATGATTGCTGGGATTAATAGGAAGCATTACTATTCACGCCCCACCTATTCAGTCCAGTGCGATGACTCACAAAGTGCCCCGCCGAGCGGGCTTTTTTGAACATTACGAAGAGTTGATCGGTACCTGGACGCGTCGCTTGCGTAATCGCCAGCAGGCGCAAGACTTGGCCCATGACACTTTTGTACGCGTGCTCGAATCCACTTCGGAGGCCGTCGAGCAGCCGCGTGCCTATTTGCATCAAATGGCGCGTAATATCGCTGTCGATGGTTTTCGCCGTAAAGAGTTACGTGACGCCAAGGAGCAGGCAGCCGTTCCCCCAAGTTCGTCCGAGACGGGCGACCCGGAGCAGTACATGCGTGCTATCCAGTTGGCTGAGTCTGTTGAAAAAGCCCTGCAAGAGCTCCCGCTGAACTGCAGGAAGGTGTTTGTCTGGCAGAAGATCGAAGGCCTGACTCAAGCCGAGATCGCCGAGCGCCTGGGACTGTCCAAGAACATGGTGGAAAAATATATGATCCGCACCCTGCGACATCTGCGTGAACGGGTGGAGGCTCAATGATGGATACGCGTGACGGTACCCACGACATCGCCAGTGTGCGTGACGCTGCCGCAACCTGGTTTGCCCGTGTGCAGGCGCAGGCCTTGAATGCCGGGGATCAGGCAGAATTCGAGGCCTGGCGTGCCCGCCATCCGAGCCATGAAACGGAATACCAATGGCTGGTCAACCTCTGGTCGGCAGCAGATTTGCTGCCCAAGGAGCGCCTGCAGGCCCTCTGCGAGGTGCCGGTCAAGCCGATCAAGCGCCGTTCTGTACTGGGTTTTGGTCTGGCGGCCAGCGTGCTGGCAATGGCGGGCGGCGCATTGGTGTGGACGCAGTTGCAGTCTATGGGCAATTACCAGGGCAGCTTTGCCACCACGGCAGGCGAGCGCCGCACTGTGACCTTGCCGGATGGCTCGGCCATCGAGCTAAACAGCCGCAGCCAGTTGTTGGTCAGTTTTGAACGCCAGCAACGCACGGTGGTGCTCAAGCAGGGCGAGGCGATGTTCAACGTGGCTCACGACACGGATCGGCCTTTTGTAGTGCTCGCAGGCCCTGGCCAGGTGACCGTCACCGGCACCCGTTTTGATGTGCGCCACGAGGACGGCCAGGCGCAAGTCGCCGTGGAGTCGGGCACTGTGCGGGTGCAGGGTAACGAACCCGGATCGCGGGTTAACCTGACGGCGGGACTGGGCACGGTGGTCAATGCCCAAGGGCAGGTGGCGGCCGTACAACCAGTGAATACCGAAGCACTGACGGCCTGGCGCAAAGGGCAACTGGTGTTCAATAACGCCAGCCTGGCTGAGGTTGCCGCCGAAGTGTCGCGCTATCGGGACACGCCGCTGCACGTCAGTACGCCAGCGCTGGGGCAGTTGCGCCTGACCAGCGTGTTCAAGACCAACGACACCGACGCCTTGCTCAGCGCCTTGCCGCGCATCCTGCCGGTGGCGATCAAAACCCGT
Organism: Pseudomonas sp. FSL R10-1350; assembly: GCF_009600525.1. NCBI lineage: Bacteria > Pseudomonadati > Pseudomonadota > Gammaproteobacteria > Pseudomonadales > Pseudomonadaceae > Pseudomonas > Pseudomonas sp. FSL R10-1350. The sequence continues at coordinate 57,274 of NZ_WIVR01000025.1, read as the reverse complement.
GACGATGGCAGCCAGGAAATCATCTCGGCAAAATAATTTCAGATCGGATTCAGGTTTTTTTCGAGTTCTTCGTCTTCTTGATCAACTGCAACTGGTTTGCATTAACAAGCGCAATCAAATGCGATCAACTGGGCAAGACTCGACGTGAAAAACAACCATCCTTGTGTGCGGTTTTCCTCGCTTAAATCATCTTTGAAAGCTCCATCGTCCAGCGCACGATCGCGCTTGTTGCCACTGGCGCTGGCCCTCGCGGTCAGTGCGGCGATGCCCGCTGCGTTTGCCGGCGAAGCCGTTGCCAGCGCCATCCATATCCAGGCCCAGCCGTTGGGTGCCGCGTTGAGCCAGTTGGCGCAGCAAACCTCGTTGCAGGTGTTTTTCAGTCCGCAACTGGTGGCCGGCAAGCAGGCGCCTGCGGTCAACGGCAACCTGTCACCCGAGCAAGCGCTGCGTGAACTGCTGCAAGGCAGCGGCTTGAACTACCAGCTTGATGGCGACGCCGTGACCCTGACCCCGGCGGCCACCGTGAGTGCCTCCGACGCTTCCGGCCCGCTGGAACTGGGGCCGGTTGACGTGAAAGTGGTGGGTAACTGGCTGGGCGATGCCAACGCCCAAGTGGTGCAGAACCACCCCGGTGCGCGAACAGTGGTGCGCCGCGAGGCGATGGTCGAGCAGGGCGCAATGACCGTCGGCGACGTGCTCAAGACCATTCCCGGTGTGCAGGTACAGGAATCCAACGGCACCGGCGGCAGCGATATCTCCCTCAACGTCGGCGTGCGCGGCTTGACCTCGCGCCTGTCACCCCGTTCGACCGTATTGATTGACGGCGTACCGGCAGCGTTTGCCCCGTACGGCCAGCCGCAACTGTCGATGGCGCCGATTTCACAGGGTCTACCTTTTTCTAATAATTTTGATCGAGGTCGTCAAAGGTGCGGGGCGAGAAGTAACAGAAAAAGGTTCAAGGATATATCTCTAAACCTATGGTTGTTTAGGTCGGGCTAAAGTATTGGCGGCGGTATTCTACTCTGTGGGAGTAGGATATATGTCCGTGAAGGTGATTGCTTGGTTCAAAGATATAAGCATGTATCGTCGTGGGATACATATTGATTGGGAATTCCTACGGTGTAGGAGTGGGTATGTCCGCAAAGCCAAAAATTAGCTTCACGGGTATAAGTATGTAAAGTGAGGATTTACATGTTTTTATAATTTAATGTCCAGCTTTTCGATAATGGATTGCTTGTATTCATCTGCTTCAATGTCTATTTTTATTTTTGCCTCTTTCCATTGTTCTTTATAAAAATCCTCCCATCGTGCTACTAATGAATGGACAATCATATCAAGGTTTTGTTGTTTGACACTGTTTCCGCTTCTAGCAAACTCTTTAATAAGAGCATCGTTAGATATTGATTGGTAGCCTGAAAAAGCCACTATTAGCTTTTTGGCTAGGTTGGAGGTCATTCGTATATCAAGCTCATCCATTTCTATTATTTTCACGAACATAATTAAAAATTTTTGACGCTCACGCCTTTTAAAACCACCAACCATACCGCCTATTTTTCCTGCATATTCCATCTTGTTCATAATTAGAACTCCTATGTTGATACAATACCAATACCATAGGGTTTAGATATGTCAATGCTTCAAGGTTGTATCTCCAAACCTTCAACTATTTTAGGTTTTGCTTCCGGGATATATCTTGTAGGAAATTGGCTACTTTCGTTTTTTTTGAAATTTTAACGTGACCAATACCCCATGTTTTTTTGTGAAATAAATCTGGGGGCGATTTTTGAATTATTTGAGGTTGATTTTTTAATGTGCTTTGTTGCAAAACCCAACTAAGTAATTTAGCTATAGTTGAACCCTATTTGTTAATTAAGGTTAGACCTTATATTTATTTTCGTTTTGCTATTGACAAGGTTTTTTGCCGCAAGTAAGCCATAATTCAATGGTTGAAAAAATTAAATATCTAAAAATTTCGATAAAAATGTTAAATTTTCATGGTCGTTTTTTCAAGAAATTAGTTTTTGTAAAAAGTCGATTTTTGGTTACTGCCCCAAATCGGTTCCGGGACATTTACGTTCATCAGGACAGTGAGCGGTATTCACCATTTTCGATGAGTTTGGAAAAGGGGGGCGTGTAAATATGTATTTTGTCATAGCTAGTTTTTGTGCATGTTGAGCGTTAATGTCGATATTATCTTGATTTTAAAGGTTTTTTTGCATTTGTCATTTTTGTCATAGCTGTCATAGGTTTTGAAAAATAAATCATTATTTGTCTTGAACTCCATTGACAAGCTCATATGCGTGCATCATAGAAGAAATATATTTCTTCTAGGCGTAAGCGTGTGCGTATGTGCATGGTCTTCGACTGTGCGTGTGTCGGTGTTCGGATTTGGAAAAGTGTGAACTTTTCGTCAGGAAAAGAATTTGATATGTATGTATACATACATATAGGTTGGGGGATATATCTCCAAACCTATGAAAGTGATGGGTTGGGTGGTTAACGCTGTTTGGGTCTATTTTTGATATAGGCTTTTGCACTTTGTGAGGTGTAACGCATTTGGCTATTTTGGGCGTGTAGTGGTGTGGGTTGGTGTCATTGTGTCAAAGGAATGGAAGAGAGCCGATTTTGGCTATTCTAATGCGTTCTAGGGCTAACGGCTCATAGGTCTTGTATATAGGTAGGTGAATACGGACGGAGGGGAGGGGGGGATGGGGTGGAAAGAAGAAACACCCGGTGGGGTGCTATTATCTGATATAGGCTTTTGCACTAATTATAATGCTAGGGTTGCTTTCTCCAATAAAATACAGTTCTACGGCTTACATTTAACTCCTTCATGACTTCCTTAATGGTTGCTCCTGCTTCAAGTAAGATAATACCTCGTTCTCTCTTGGTCTTGCCCTTCTGTTTACCCCTGAAAGCCTGTATCTCGCTTGTATGGGTTCTTGCGACATAATCGTCAAAGGTGCCCCGGTTAAAGTTTCTATGCGTCCACTTCGCCACGCTTTTGGCCGTGTGCTTTACTTCGGAAATGTCCAACGGCGTAGTAAAATTAACGTTGTAGCCGGTGGCACGGTCTAGGCAAGCGTTTAGCCATTGTTCATAGGTCGGCCAACCCTGACGAATCGCCTTGTATGCCCACGCTCTTAATTGGTCAAAAAGCATACAGTTACGACCCAAGCCATAATCCTCTATGGGCTTTTCTTTGGCCTTTTCAGGGGTTAGGTCGATGTAGTCGGCCAAGTCGTCCAACGTGTATGGATCGGCCTGCCATTGGTGGACGATCCAGTGGGAATTGATCGGATTCTTGCAGATCAACCCGGAATAGCCTCTGTCGGCTCCCAGACGACTACGCAAGCCTGCCTCAACGGCTGCAGCGTATCGTAAAGCGGCGGTTTTGCCGTCGATTGCGGTTCGGACAGGTGTTTGTAGGAGGTAAAGCAAATGAGCGTGCCCATTGGCCGGATTTCGAGCTATTAGGTTTGGGGCTGGTGCTCCCACGTCATCCCAGTGCATCCCAGCGTTGGATTTATCGAGGTCGAAAACCATCCAGTATCTATGGGTTGGCCCATTAGGTTGCACAAGCCTTGCAAGTTTTGCTTTTTCTTTTTTGTTTATTTTTAAGCCACTGGTTAAATCGTCAGTGTGATAAGGTCTCTTTGGTAAGTAGTCCTCAAATAGTTTTACGCATCCCATTGTTATCCTCTTCTAATAGTTATTTAGAAAAAAGAAAACCGGTAGGGGCTTGACAATATTTGTTTTGATGATTAAATGGAGGTGGAAGTATCATAAAATATTGTCGTTGTGTGTTGAGCCACCTTGCCGGGTGGTTTTCTTTTTATGCTTCCTTCAAGTTGCCACACTTTCTAGGTTTGTCAAACTTGAAGGTTAAAATGCCCGCTTAATTGCGGGTTTTTTATTTTGTGGGTTTGACTATTGATAAGGGTCGTAAGGGGCTTGAAATCATGAGGTTTTACAGCGGATTAGTTGAAATTAAAACTTGGCGTGATATAATTTTAATTACAGGTTGTTACCAGTTTATTTAATTAAGTAAAATTGAAGAAAATAAAAAGCCCGCGAGCCTGCGGCATAATTATTGCAAAACTTGATTGGGTTTGTATATAATTGATGAATTGTAAGTACCTAATGGATTTTTTAAGTGAATAAAAAAGAGGCAGTAACTGATTTTTGGGTGTATGAATTACTCAAGGAGGCTGGCGTTGAGTTAGAGCCACAGGGGAGTAGTATATATGAGATTAACGAAGCCCTTAAAACAGCATCCAAAAGAGGTTCAGGTAAAGTAGGTTTTCCTGAATTTGTAGGAGTTATCAAGGGCTTCCTAATTGTCATTGAAAATAAGGCTATGGTTTCAAACCATAAAAAAATTGACAGCGATGGCTTGATCAGTCTTAGCCCGAAAGATGTGAGGAACTTCGCTGTAAACGGTGCATTATTTTATGGTCAGCATTTAGCAAAAAACACCTCCTATAAAAAAGTTATAGCCTTCGGAATTTCGGGCGATGAGAAAAAGCACAATATTAGCCCGCTTTATATTGATGAGACAGAATATTATCGAGAGTTGCCAGAAGTAGAATCTTTTATTTTGTTCAATGAGCAAAATATAGATGAGTATTACGTTCGAGAAATTCTTCAAGAAGATACTGATCAAGAGAAAGAACTGGCTGAAATATTAAAAGACGCAGCTGAGCTGCACATAGCTCTAAGAAATTATGCGAGTTTACAGGATACTCAAAAACCGTTGATTGTATCTGGCATTCTTTTGGCTTTGCGTGAGGCGGAGTTTGGTGGTTTCAATATCGCTAGCCTCACAGGTGATGAGGTTGATACAGATGGCGAGAAAATCTATAACGCTATCGAAAAAAACCTAACACGCTCAAAAGTATCGCCGGATGTTAAGCGTGACAAAATTCTTGGTCAGTTTTCAATAATTAAAGACACTCACATTCTCAACGAGGTGAATTCAACCCTTAATAAAACGCCATTGAAACACTTTACGGAATTTTTATACAAAAAGATCTACATGAGTATTAAATATACAAGCTCATCGGAAGATTATTTGGGAAGGTTCTATGGTGAATTCATGTCCTACTCTGGTGGAGATGGTCAGACGTTAGGTATTGTTTTAACACCAAAGCATATAACTGATCTATTCTGTGAGTTGGTGGATATAAAGGCCGACGACATCGTACTTGATCCCTGTGCTGGAACAGCAGGGTATTTAATCGCTGCAATGCATCAGATGCTTGCGAAAGCAGATAGCGAAGTAGTAAAGAAAAGTATTCGCCAGAAGCAATTGCATGGCTTTGAATTACAGCCATACATGTTCACGATTGCAACAACAAACATGATTCTCCGTGGTGATGGAAAAAGTAATTTAATCAATCATGACTTTCTAAAGGAAGACCCAAGGAAACTTCAGCTCAAACAAGCTTCTGTGGGGATGATGAATCCTCCATACTCACAAGGCTCAAAGAAAAATCCCGGTCTTTATGAATTGGCTTTTACCGAACACCTGCTTAATTCTGTGATTACAGGGGGGGCGTGTAATAGTTATTATTCCTCAATCGTCAGTTACTGGTAAAACAATTGAGGAGCAATCGCTAAAGAAAAATATACTCAAAAAGCACACTTTAGAAGGGGTAATTACTCTAAACAAAGATACGTTTTATGGTGTTGGAACTTTGCCATGTATTGCTATTTTTAAAGCGGGCGAACCTCATCCAGCCGATAAAGAATGTAAGTTCATTGATTTCAGAGATGACGGTTATAGGATTAGTCCACATATAGGATTAGTTCAAACAGAGCAAGCAAAAGATAAAAATCAACATCTGCTGGATGTATGGTTTGAACGGATTGAATCCGAAAGCAAATTCTGTGTGAAAACTAGCGTCGAGGCAGAAGATGAATGGCTGCATAGCTTTTATTATTTTAATGATGAGGTTCCAAATGGAATCGAGTTTGAAGCTACCATTGGAAAATATTTAAATTTTGAATTTTCAATGATTATGCAGAATATAGAATATTTGTTTGAAAACGAAAATGACAAGGAAGTTAAATTTGAAGTTGTTGCCCCTCTTGCGGACAAAGAATGGCATGAGTTCTTCTTTACAGATATTTTTGAAACGGTTCAACGAGGAAAAAGACTAACAAAAGCAAATCAAATACCGGGTAAAAAACCGTATGTGTCGTCTACCGCAGCTAATAATGGGGTTGATAATTTTATTGGCAACTTCGAGGGGGTAAGAATTTATTCAAATTGCCTTACGATTGCAAATAGCGGTAGCGTTGGTGCAAGCTTTTATCACCCTTATGAGTTTGTGGCGAGCGATCATGTCACGCATCTAAAGAATAGTAAGTTTAGTTCATTTATCTATCTGTTTATAGCAACTCAAGCGAATAAGCTTTCAGAGAAGTATAATTTTAATAGGGAGATTAATGATTCCCGTATTGCTAGGGATAAGATAATGCTTCCTGTTACTGATACTGGACATCCAGATTATCAGTATATGGAACAATACATGATGAATCTAGAGTACTTAAAGCGAGCCCAATACTCGGTATATCTTAAGGCTAGTAAGCCTTAGATTTTATAATGCATTCTTAAAAGAAGCCCCTTATATGGGGCTTTTTTATTGGTAAGGGTCGTAAGGGTCTTGAAACGGGCTTGGCGGTTTAGGTTTCAAGAGCCTTATCTTTCTTGCTTGTTTCGCTTGATCGGCTTCTTCTTTGTCAAATTCAACGACTTGCTTGTTGGTGAACTTGTCGGATGCCCATAATCTAAATCTATCAGCAATGCCTAGTTCTACCTTCGTATGGTCTATTCCTCGTTCTTTAAGCTGTTCTCTCGCATTAAATAGATAATCCTTTCGTTTCTCGGAACCCAAGCGGCTTGCCATTTTATAGGTGTTTTCTCGTAGCCTCTTGTAATATTGGTCGATATTTTTATCAAGTCTTTTTGCTTCAAGTATTTGATCAACTAAAATATCAAAGCGTTTTATCAACGGTTCAAGTTCTTCCTCATAAACCTTAATGGCATTTTCTAGCACCGATTTCCTTTTGGTGTCATCCACTATCTTTCTCCTTAGCTCATGTAGTTCCTTGGTCATTCTTTCTTTGGTGGTTTTGAAGTTTTCTCTTAGCTCTTCGGTTTTGTTTGTCTTATTGGTTATGTCTTCGGTAAGTATTTTTCTATGATTGTCGAGTTTTTCATTTTCTGTTTTCTGCTCCGTCGCGTGAATTTCCAAGGTTTGGATTTTGTTTTGGTAGGTTGAAACAGTATTTTGAAGGTCGGTCATAGTGGCTTTAAGCGTCACGACATTCGTATTTTGTTCGGCAAGTTCTTCCTTCTTTTCTATTAGTTCTTGTTCAAGTTTTTCTACTTGTCTTGTGTAATAGTTATGGCTTCGCTCGCTTTTAGGTTTTTTTGCTTCTTGCTCGATTTTGCTCAAATATTCCTTTTTTTCATTTGTCTTTGGTAGGAATTTGGCTTGCAAACCGAACGCTGAGGCTAAGCCATTAAAGTGTTCATAGAACGCCGCCTGCATGACTTTTGACTTCCAAGACTCACGCTCTCGAATAAACCTATGGTTTTGTTTTTCATCGCTACGGTTTGGAAGTTTGAAGTCTTCCAATGTCGGCGGTTCGGATATATTTTCAAGGTTGGCTTTATTTTTTAAATAGTATTGTGATGCGAATTCATATTCTTGGGCTGAAAAGTCATATTTTCCACTCTTCGTATTTTGAAGGTCAAGAAAGGCGTGAACGTGGTTGGTTGTCTCGTCCAAGTGGCTAAATGAAAAAAGTATGGTGTTGTTGGGGAAATTTTTTCGATAGAACTGGTGTATAGCTCTCTGCAAAAGGTCAGTGTATCCCTTTGTGATTGCCAGTTTATTGGGTTCAGGGATCACAAGGATTATCTCTTTAACCCTGTTAACCGTCCTTGATACGGCTCGATCTGGTGCGTTCTGCTGGATTTCCTGCTTCTTGGTGGTGTAGTTCTCTAAAAGGTCAATACGCTGAGCTATACGGCTAATTTTGTGTTGATTGAGTAGGGCGGCATAGTCTCCGACTACTAACGGCTTTTCTCCTTCCATTACCGATGTGACGTATTCTTTTATTTCAGTCGGTTCGGTTGCGTTTATGAATTTTACCAGCTTCGATTTTAGTTTTCGGAGCTTTTCTTTTTCTGCTGCTATCTCGTCAGTCGCTTCTGTATCTTTTAGTTTGGTTTGTAGATGTTCGTTAAAGTCGGCCAGTAATTGCTCTGCCAATTCCATCGTTAATATTTGTTCAATACCACCAACAATGGCAACATTGGGGTGGGTTGGATTGGGGTTGAATTCGAACTCATCATACTCGTTTTGATCGAGCCTAAGCGAGTGTCTTAGGGAACTCTCTAACCCTTTCAGGTTGGAGTAGTTTCGATCTCTTTTGGTCAGTGTGATTGTCTGCAAATTGGTATCATTCATTTTATCCTCAGTGGAGTGGGTTTGCTTTTGATTTTGGCTTTTGCTTCTGTCTTGCCGACTAGGCACCTGCGTTAACCGTCACATCTTTTGCGTAGCAAAAGTGGGACTGTTAACATAGCAGGTATGCTTTGAGGGGCTTCTTTGAGAACTTGAACCATATACACATATTTAATCACATAAAAAATGTATATCAAGCATGATAGTGTTGGTGGTTTTGTATGGCGGTGCTGGTTGGGTATGTGCGTGCGGTGTAGTAATCTTTATTATTGTTATCTAGTATATATGATATCTATATATAGATAACTAAAGACGTGCGTGCGTGCGTGTGTATACGTGAGGCGTATGCAGGGGGGTGCATTATGCGAGAGATTTTTTTAAAAAAGTCTTCTTTTGGAGAAAGTCAAAAGCTATTCTGGTGATTAAGAGCATGGAGCCTTTGATTGTTGTTCTAAGTTTTAACGTGTAACGCCTTAATTTGTTAATGTGTAACCCCCTCCAAGATGCAGAATTTTAGAGGGGGTACGTTTATTTTATGATGTGGGAAAGGTCTGGTATTCCGAATGGCGTTAGTGGGGCTTTTTGTTTGAAAAATTGATGGGTGTAAAGATTAAAGTCTTTTTCACCTTTTATACGAATGTCCATGCCGACGAGATTTGTTTCTTTGTCAATTTTAACGTCGAAGGTGATTCCTCTGGTGATGAAAAATGTGTTGAGCTTCAATCGGCCTGCTTCTGTTTCGTATAGGGCTATTATGTCCTCGTAGGTGGTGATTTCGAGCGTTTCCGCTTCGATTGCTAGTGTGCCTTCAAGTTTTTGGATCTCGCTTTCTAACACGGTGATCCGTGCTTCGCTGTCGGCCACACGCCTGATAAATGTATTTGGGATTATTCCGTCAAACTGAGCTAGCGAAGCCTCTAACATCTCCAATGTGGTTTTTTCGGTTGTTAGCTTGGCTTTCTTGGCTCGTATTTCTTCTTTTGGTGCCGATATATCACGAACGGAAAAGAAACGGCTAAATGCGTCGTTTACGGTGTCCATTTGTTTGTATTGGTCTTGGCTGAACCAAGTGAAGTCTTTTCGCTTCTTATCTGTTCGCTCGTCAATGTAACGATTTTCCGATAACTGCCTCACGAAAGCGAGGAATGTGCCGAAAACAAGCTCAAATCTTATTCTGTTACTACATTCGCATACTCGTTCGGCTCTGTTAGAGCAAACAAGGTAGGCGTAGCGTTTTTTCTCGGTTCCTAATATTTGTAGGTTGAAAATCATTCCGCACTTATGTTCTTCACATTGGATGCAGTGCCGGAAAATATTGTAGTGGTGGGGTGTCCTACGTCCGTATTTTCGTCCATTTAATCGGGTTTTCATCGCTGCAACGGCTGCACTGAATTCTATTTCATCAATGATTTTTGGGAAGTAGTCGGGGACGTAACGGTCAAACGCTTTGGTGCCGTTCTCGTTTCGTCGTTGCAAACGTAGAACACCAATTGGGCTTTTGCTGTTTATAAGTTGAATAACTGCTGTTCTAGTCCAACGGCGTTTTGAATTTTTGTTTACTTGCTTAACGCTTTCTAATACTCCTACGTGTTTGAGTAGTTCGAAAATTTGGCGAATTTCTTGGGCTTCTTCTTCTACGATGACAAAGGATTGGCTTTGTTCATCGAAACGAAAGCCGTAGGGGCATCGTTTACCTATTACGTTGGTTTCTGCTGTATCTCGCTTCTTTACCCACACGGATTTCAAGCGTTTGCTCTTGGTGTCGCTTTCTTCGTGTGCTCGTTTGGCGATTACACCTACAAGGATTAAGGTTTCGAGGTCGCGGCTTGGATCATCGTAGGAATATGTCTTGTTGTCGAAAACGGTGTGTAGTCGCACGCCTTTTTTGAGAATTGACTGGATTAGATCAACGGAGTCGGTGAGTTTCTGGCGGGTTAGTCGGTCGATTGATTCGACAATGATGTAGTCGCCATGCTCAATTTCTCCACTCTCTATCCTGTCCAATAATCCTTTTAACTGGCCGATCCGGGCGTTTGCACCACGGAACGCACTGATCCCCTTGTCGATGACTGTTTCGACCACGGGAACGCCTGTGACATCTGTAAATGCTTGGAGTGGGGTGGTCTGACGGTCGTGGCTGTCTCGGCCTTCTTCGCCTTGCGAGGCGGTTGACCATCTGACGTATGCGTATGCCTTGGGCATTGAATCGGCTCCGGTTAGGTTCTAGCTCATTTTATTAGAAAATAGCTTACCGTGGTCCTCGGGCAACCTCGACAGCATTGACGTGGTCCGCGGTGCCGGTTCGGTGCGCTACGGACCACAGAACGTGGGCGGCGTGATCAACTTTGTGACCCGCGCCATTCCGGAAACCTTCCAGGGCGAAGTCGGTACCACTCTGGAAACGTCTGAGCGTGGCGGCTGGAAGCATCTGGAATCGGCCTTTCTGGGCGGCACGGCCGACAACGGTATCGGTGCTGCATTGCTTTATTCCGGTGTCAAAGGTGATGGCTACCGGGCGAGCAATAACAACAACGACATCGACGACGTGTTGCTGAAAACCCATTGGGCGCCGACCGATCAGGACGATTTCAGCCTTAACTTCCATTACTACGACGCCACCGCCGACATGCCCGGCGGCCTGACGCAGAAGCAGTTTGATGCCGACCCGTACCAGTCCGTGCGCGACTGGGACAACTTCACCGGGCGGCGCAAGGACGTGTCCTTCAAATACCTGCGGCAGATTGATGACCAGACCCAGTTTGAAGTCCTGACCTACTACACCGACAGCTTCCGTGGCAGCAACATTGCTGCGCGCAACCTGCAAACTCTGGCGTCATACCCGCGTAGCTACCACACCTTCGGCATCGAGCCACGGGTGTCGCACGTCTTCACCCTGGGTGAGGTTACCCAAGAAGTGGGCATTGGCTATCGCTACTTGAAAGAAGCCATGCAGGAAGAAGCCAGCCAGCTGCAACTGGTCAATAACGTGCCTGTGGCCCGTCCAGGGGCTGACGGCCATATTTATCAGGACCGTACCGGCGGGACCGAAGCCAACTCGTTCTACATCGATGACAAGATCGATGTCGGCAAGTGGACCATTACCCCGGGCATTCGCTTCGAGCGCATCAGCACCAACTGGCAGGACCACTCGGTGCTGGACAACAAAGGCGTGCCGGTCCCGGAAAAAAACCGCAGCATCGACAGCAACGAAGCGTTGCCGGCCTTGAGCGTGATGTACCACCTTTCCGATGCCTGGAAACTGTTCGCCAACTACGAAACCTCGTTTGGCAGCTTGCAGTACTTCCAGTTGGGTCAGGGCGGCCAGGGCGACCAGACCGCCGCGGGCCTGAAGCCTGAAAAGGCCAAGACCTATGAAATCGGTACCCGTTATGACAATGGCGTGTGGGGCGGCGAAGTTACGCTGTTCTACATCGACTTTGCTGATGAACTGCAATACGTGAGCAACGACGTGGGCTGGACCAACCTAGGCGCGACCAAGCACCAGGGTATCGAGACGTCGGTTCATTACGACATGTCGACGCTTAACCCGGCCCTTGACGGCCTGTCGGTGAACGCCGGTTTCACCTACACCAAAGCCACCTCCGAGGGTGACATCGCCAACTTCAAAGGCCGTGACCTGCCGTTGTACTCGCGCCAAGTGCTCAACTTGGGCGCCCGCTACGTGGTCAACCGCTGGAGCTACAACCTCGACATGTTTGCCCAGTCGCAACAGCATGCACCGGGCACTGGTGGGGTTTACATCACCGACCCGACGCCGGACGGCCAGTACGGCGATATTCCGGGTTACGCCACCTGGAGCACCCGTGTCGGTTACGACTTTGGCCCTGAAGCATCGAACCTGAAAGTGGGCGCGGGCATCAAAAACCTGTTCAACCAGGAGTATTACACCCGTTCCAGCGACAACAACTCGGGTATCTACGTGGGTGAGCCGCGCACGTTCTTCGTGCAGGCCAGCGTAGGGTTCTAAAGCAGCACGGCTTGTCTCGCGGTCTTTTGATGGCTTAAAAGATCGCGAGGCAAGCTCGCTCCTACAGAGTGAATCAGACTTTCAAGATGCGTCCGCTGATGGCCACGCCTACCAGCATCACGGCGATCAGGCCGAAGGCGATGTTCAAACTGCTGGCATGGGCGATAAAGCCAATGGCCGCAGGCCCAACCAAAATTCCCGCATAACCCAGCGTAGTAATGGCCGGCACGGCGATGCTCTCAGGCATCACGGTCTGCTTGCCCACCGCGGTGTACAGCACCGGCACGATATTCGAGCAGCCGGCACCCACCAGCGCGTAGCCCAACAGCGACACTTCCCAGTCTGGCGCCACTGTCGCCAACGCCAGCCCGGCGGCGGCAAATAGACCGCCCAGAACGATGACCCGACGTGCGCCCAGGCGGCTGACGATGGTATCGCCGAGCAAGCGGCCTGCCGTCATGGTCAGGGCAAACGCGGCATAACCGAGCCCGGCATACACCTCGTTGATGTGTTTTTCAGAGGTCAGGAACACCGCGCTCCAGTCGAGCATCGCGCCTTCAGCCAAAAACACGGTAAAGCACAGCAGGCCGATAAACAGCACTACGCCATGGGGAATGGCAAACGCCGGGCCGCTGCTCTCGCTGCCATAGGGCAACAGGTGCGGAGCGGCCTTGAACAGCGCTGCGAGGATCAGCACGATGACCACGGCCATGGCCCACAAAGGCGTCAGACCGACGGCCAGCAGGCCGCTGACCCCGGCAGCGCCGACAATCCCCCCGACACTGAACAAGCCATGAAAGCCGGACATCATGTTGCGCCCGCTGGCGCGTTCAACAATCACTGCCTGCAGATTGACGGTGGAGTCGACGGTGCCCAGCCCAGCGCCAAAGACAAACAGCGTGGCAATCAGCAACGGGATGGAACTGACTGTCGCCAGCAACGGCAGACTCAGGCAGATCAGCAGGGTCCCGGCGGTCAGCACCCGGCGGCAACCAAAGCGGGTGGCCAGCACCCCGGCTATCGGCATTGCCAGAATCGAACCGACGCCCAGCGACAGCAGCAACAGCCCCAGCGTCGCGTCATCCAGCCCGGCCCGCGCCTTGGCGTAAGGCACCAGCGGTGCCCAGGCAGCGATGCCGAAGCCGGCAATAAAAAAGGCAATTCGCGTCGAAAGTTGTTCGAGATGCCCCGGAACCGGAGGCGCTTTAGGCATGGAGGTCATGGTCTTCCTTGAAGGAGAAGCGGCAAAAACAAAGCAACATCCTTACACAGTTGCGGCCAACCTCGCGACCCGCGAACGCCATCACGCTGTGGGAGCGGGCTTGCTCGCGATTGGATCGACGAGGTGTAACAGACAGACCCAGTCGTTTGCATCGCGAGCAAGCCCGCTCCCACGGGGGCCTAGACTTTACGCCGCGCGAACACCCAACCCACCAGCAGCACCAGCACGACAATCGCGCCCCAGGCCAGCGCCGGGGCGTATTTGATCAGCCAGCTCACCGGTGTTTTATCCGACAGAATGCTGGCCACCTCTTGTTCATCCGGCCCGGAGCCTGGCACTTGCCCAAATGTCGAACGCACATAGCGGGCCAGTGCGGCGATTTGCTCGTTGTTCATTTGGTCACGGAAACCGGGCATGAGGATGTGCCTGCCATCCATTTCGAGGTTGATGCCCCCGGCGATGACTTGCACCAGGTTATTGGGATGGGCCGAGCGCAAGTCGCGTAACCCGCCTAAGTCCGGCCCTGCGGTGCCAGTGCCGTCGACCCCGTGACAACTGGCACACGCCGATTGATACAGCACGGCACCATCGGTGGTGGCGTTGTTGGCCAGGTTACGCCAGCCGGTAATCGGCCCCTCGACGGTGTCAGGGCCGACGCGGGCCGGGCGTGAGGGCGCAGCAGGCAAGGTTTGAGTCATGACCGGTGGCACCTGGCGTAAGTAGGCAATGATGTCGGCAATGTCGCTGTCGCCCAGATGGCTCAGGCTGCGACTCACGGCCAGGCCCATATCACCCCCTGCGACCGCCCCCGAGTTATGGCCTTTTTGCAGAAACTGTTTGAGTTCCTCATCGCTCCAGCTACCCAGTCCGGACGGGTCGTTAGTGAGGTTGGGGGCTTGCCAGCCGCCGACAAACGCGCCGCCCAGGTGCTGCTCCGGCAACTCCGCCATGAGGACCCCGCGTGGTGTGTGACACGCGCTGCAATGCCCGAGGGCCTCAACCAGATAGCGCCCGCGTTCTGCCGACTTGCCTTGCGCAGGTTTCTCGCCTGCCGCGTGTCCTTCCTTCAGGTACAGCAAGTTCCAGGCAATCATGGCCGGCCGTATGAACGGAAAGCCCAAATCGGTCGCGCGCACTTCATGGTTGACCGCAGGCACGCTCTGCAAATAGGCGTAGAGCGCTGACACATCGGCATCGCTGATGCCGGTGTATGACGTGTACGGCATTGCCGGATACAGCCAGCCTTTGCCGGGGGCGCGGCCTTTGCGCAGGGCGTCGCGCAACTGTTCTTCGCTCCAGCCGCCGATGCCGGTGCGTGTGTCCGGGGTGATGTTGGAGGCATAAATAGGCCCCAACGGGCTGGCAATTGCAGCACCGCCCGCCAGATTTTCGCCATGGCAGCCCGCGCAATCGGCTGCCGTGGCGATGTATTTTCCGCGTTCAACCGTGCTGGCATCGCTTGACTGAGCACTGGCCCACTGTGTGCCGAGGGCGAGGGTGACGGCTATCAAGGCTTTACGCATGTCACACCTCCTTGGCGATATGTTTGCCAGCGCGGATGGCCAACGCCATCCCGGTCAGGGTGGGGTTCACACCGCCCGCCGTGGGCATGACCCCGGTGGTCACCAGAAACAGATTCTGGTGATCAAAACAGCGCAGATCCCGGTCCACAACAGCATCCTCGGCTCGGGTGCCCATACGCACCGTGCCCATGATGTGCTGCTGGCAAATCCATTTTGTGGGTGCACTGATCCGCGTACCGTTGGTGGCTTGCAGGAAGTTGGCAAAGTCGTCCATCAGCCGGGGCAGGTTGGCGTTGGTGTAGTCCGAGATCCGGTAGTCCAGGCGCAATCCCGGTAAACCGAGCGAATCCTTGAAGCCGGGGTTCAGAGATATCCCGTTGGCCTTGTCGGGCAAATCTTCGGTCAGGGCTTCAAAGGTGAAAATACGGGCTGAACGATCGTGGATTTCGTCATCCAGCGCGGCGCCGATCTTGCGCTCCGACAGGGCAGTTTTGGCAATGCCGACAGTGGGCGGGTTGTTCAGCAAGTCATAGCGCGTCGAAGGAATACGCGTGCGGTCTGGCTGATTGCGCCGCTGCATGATCGCGCCATGAATGTTCTGCCCGCGTCCGGCCCACAACGGCTCCGACGAAAGCAGGGTCATGTCGATGGTGGGGTGAACCATCAGGTTGCGTCCGACCATGCCCGAACGCGCCCCGAGGTTGTTCATCAGCATCAGCTTGGGGGTTTCAAAGCCATGGCCGGCCAGCACATAAACTTTGGCCGTGAGCCGCGTGGCGGCACGGTTAGGCGTCAGGTAGTGGAGGGCGGTCACCTGGCCGTCCGCGCCGGTTTCGATCTTGTGCACGATGGCGTTGCTGCGCAGGTCGACGCCCAACTTGCGGATCTTTTCAACGACGTGATACCCCGAGTGCTTGGCGCCGATCGGGCAGTTCCAGTTGCACATGTTGTTGCCAATACACGCGGGGCGGCCGTCATAGGGTTTGCTGATGCGTGACGAAGGGGCGACGTCGATGCGATAACCCTTGGTTGCAATTTGTTGCTGCAAGCGCTGAATGGCGTAGGGCTTGGCTTCGGGCGGCAGTGGAAAGGGCCGGGAGCGGGGTGGGTAGGTGTACCCCAAGCCTTGGCCGGATTCGTCGTAATCGGCGATGCCGTTGACCCCGATTTCGTATTCGGCGTCGCAATAGAACGGCTCAAGCTCGGCATAGGTGATGGGCCAGTCCACGGCGAGGCCGAAGCTGGACTTCAAGGTCATGTCTTCGGGGAGCAGGCGCCATGTGGCCGCCGTCCAGTGCCGTGAGGTGCCGCCCACTGAACGCAGGGTGCCGGGGAACACCTCGATCCCTTCAAGGTGCGGGCTGATATAGCCGGGGCTGAAGCTGTTGGGGGCGTAGGGCACATCCGGGAACAGCGCGTTGAAATTGTTTTGCCGCGCCGAGTTACGAAAGTTGTCGGTGACTTTCCAGTCCGTGGTTTCAGGCCCGGCTTCCAGCACGATGACTTTTTTCCCGGCGCGGGCCAGTTCCAGCGCCACCATGGAGCCCAGTGAACCTGAGCCCACGACAATCACGTCAGCATCGTAATCGCTCATTTCCTTGCCTCCTGGCCCAGTGCCGCGCGGGCAGCTTCGATTGAGTCGAACCGGCCTTCGGCATAGGCGTGCCAGGCCGGATCAGGGGCGGCGATGGTGTAATGCTTCAATGGCTGATAAGCCCAGGTGGTGGCGCCTTCCGGCAAATCGGAAGCGTCGACCCCGCGTGGCGTGTCTCGCCACCAGCCTGCCGGGCCGGGTGGGTAGCTCTGCGCAGGGATAATGCCGCCGGTCTTGGCATACGCCTGCATTTCAAGAAACGTGGCGAAGGCGGCGTCATCTTCAAGAATTCGCCCTGACGGCGTACCGACATAGCCCAAATACCAAGGTTTGGCGATGATCAGTGCCGTGTCCAGATCCGTTCCGCTGAGGGCCGACAGACCTGCTTCGCGGCTGGTGCGTGCCGCCAGGGTTTTGTGCAATGCGGCGAGGTGTGCGGCAAAGCCTGCATGACGCTCAGTCAGCAAGGCCTCGATCCTGGCGGCAGCGCCGGGGGTCAGGTTATCGGCGCCGGTAATGATCCGGCTCACCTCGCGAAACGCATCTGAAGCAGACCCAGCGGCCCACAGTGCACTCGACCAATACAAGGCAGGCGGTATCAAGGCCAGCGATACAAGAAAGGAGCGACGATCCATAGACATAGTGCCCACCCTGGCAAACTGATTAACATCCGGTGTTAATACTTTGAAAGTTGTTTATAGCCAAAATACAACTAACAGCAAGTTTTGGTTGTTAGTCAGGGAGGGGGCTTTCAGATTAATAAAACGGGTGTTGAATCTTTGGAGTGCGACTATTTATATATGTGTTTTTGGAAATGCAAATCATTATTGACCTGTAGGAGCGAGCTTGCCTCGCGATCTTTTAAATAATCAAAAGATCGCGAGGCAAGCTCGCTCCTACAGTTATGTGTGTGGTTTTGAGATTTAAACCTGCAACAACCGCTCCCGGAGTTTGCCGATTTCGTCGCGCATTTGTGCGGCGGCTTCGAATTCCAGGTCGCGGGCCAGGGCGTACATTTTTTCTTCCAGTTGGCGAATGCGTTTGCTGATCTCGCTCGGCGAGCGCAATTCGTTTTCGTACTTGGCGTTTTCTTCGGCGGCCTTAGCCATGCCTTTGCGCTTCTTGCTGCGCGAACCCGGTACCACCGCGCCTTCCATGATATCGGCGACGTCTTTGAACACACCTTTGGGGGTGATGCCGTTGGCTGCGTTGAACGCGATCTGTTTTTCGCGACGGCGTTCGGTTTCACCAATGGCCCGTTCCATCGACCCGGTGATGCGGTCGGCGTACAGAATCGCCTGGCCATTGAGGTTACGAGCGGCGCGGCCAATGGTCTGGATCAAGGAGCGTTCAGAGCGCAGGAAGCCCTCCTTGTCGGCGTCCAGAATCGCCACCAGCGACACTTCGGGCATGTCCAGGCCTTCACGCAGCAAGTTGATGCCCACCAGCACATCAAACACGCCCAGGCGCAAATCGCGAATGATCTCGACCCGCTCCACAGTGTCGATGTCCGAGTGCAGGTAACGCACGCGCACGCCGTGATCGGCCAGGTAGTCGGTCAAGTCTTCGGACATGCGCTTGGTCAGCGTGGTCACCAGCACGCGTTCTTCAATCGCCACACGCTTGTTGATTTCGGAGAGCAGATCGTCGACCTGGGTCAGCGCCGGGCGAATCTCGATTTGCGGGTCGACCAGACCGGTTGGCCGTACTACCTGCTCAATCACCTGGCCCGCGTGCTCGGCTTCGTAGTTGCCCGGGGTCGCCGAGACGAAGATCGTTTGCGGGCTGATGCGCTCCCACTCGTCAAAGCGCATCGGCCGGTTGTCCAGCGCCGAAGGCAGACGGAAACCGTACTCCACCAGGGTTTCTTTACGCGAGCGGTCGCCTTTATACATGGCCCCGACTTGCGGCACGCTGACGTGGGATTCGTCGATTACCAGCAGCGCGTCAGCAGGCAGGTAATCAAACAGCGTTGGCGGCGGGGCACCCGACTCACGGCCCGAGAGGTAGCGCGAGTAGTTTTCGATGCCGTTGCAATAACCCAGCTCCATGATCATTTCCAGATCGAAGCGGGTGCGCTGTTCCAGACGCTGCGCCTCAACCAGTTTGTCGTGGGTGCGCAGGTAGTCGAGGCGTTCCTTGAGTTCTTCCTTGATCCCTTCGACGGCCTCGAGCAAGGTTTCGCGCGGGGTCACATAGTGGCTTTTCGGATAGAAGGTAAAGCGCGGCATTTTGCGGATCACTTCGCCGGTCAGCGGGTCAAAGGCGCTGATGCTTTCGACTTCGTCATCGAACAGTTCGATGCGGATCGCTTCAAGGTCCGATTCGGCCGGGTAGATATCAATCACATCGCCGCGCACGCGGAAGGTGGCGCGGGCAAAATCCATGTCATTGCGGGTGTATTGCAGGTCGGCCAGACGGCGCAACAGCTCGCGCTGGTCGAGTTTGTCGCCACGGTCGATGTGCAGCACCATCTTCAGATAGGTTTCCGGACTGCCCAAACCATAAATGCACGACACCGTTGTCACGATGATCGCGTCCTTGCGCTCCAGCAACGCTTTGGTCGCCGACAGTCGCATCTGTTCGATGTGGTCGTTGATCGACGCGTCTTTCTCGATAAAGGTATCGGAGGAGGGGACGTACGCTTCCGGCTGGTAGTAGTCGTAGTACGAGACGAAGTATTCCACCGCATTGTTCGGGAAGAACGACTTGAACTCGCCGTACAACTGCGCGGCCAGAGTTTTGTTCGGCGCCAGCACCAGCGTCGGTCGATTGACATGGGCGATCACGTTGGCAATGCTGAACGTCTTGCCCGAACCGGTTACCCCGAGCAGGGTCTGGTGCGACAGACCGGCCTCAATGCCTTCGATCATCTGGCGGATGGCCACGGGCTGGTCGCCGGCGGGCTGAAAGCGGGTAACGAGCTGAAAATCGGACATAAAGGACCTCTGATTTCGCTTCCTTGAGTCGGGATAATCCCGGCCAAAGCGAGAAAGACTGCACACGACGCATGCCGCAGCGCAAACAGGATACGTGTAAATATGGAGATCGTGACTGACTGTTTCAAGGCGTGAGGCTGGCACGCCGGTTTGGGCAAATATTGCAATTAGACCAGTGGGCCAAAAATAAACTCAAATACTTGGCCAAAACCGGGTTTCGCCTGTTGCCCCAATCCTGATCAGCTTTATACTTGCTCCCCGTTTGTGCACCGCTCTAGTGCAATCGGCTGGAGCGTTGTCACCCCCTCCATCATCCATTCAGAGCCGCCGTAATAATGAGCCTGTTCTCCGCTGTCGAAATGGCACCACGCGATCCTATCCTGGGCCTCAACGAAGCATTCAATGCCGATACTCGTACCGACAAAGTGAATTTGGGGGTCGGTGTTTACTGCAACGAAGAGGGACGAATTCCACTCTTGCGTGCCGTTATCGAAGCCGAAACGATCCGGGCAGCAGAGCACGCTTCGCGCGGCTACTTGCCGATCGATGGTATTCAAGCCTACGACCAGGCAGTACAAAAGCTGCTGTTCGGTGCTGACTCGGCACTGTTGGCGGCTGGCCGTGTGATTACCACGCAATCGGTTGGTGGCACGGGCGCGCTGAAAATCGGTGCTGACTTCCTCAAGCAACTGCAGCCAGACGCTGTGGTCGCCATCAGCGATCCAAGCTGGGAAAACCACCGCGCACTGTTCGAAGCCGCGGGTTTCCCGGTACAGAACTACCGTTACTACGACGCCGCCAGCCATGACGTGAACCGCGCTGGCATGCTCGAAGACCTCAACGCCCTGCCTGCCGGCTCGATCG
Source organism: Pseudomonas sp. FSL R10-1350 (assembly GCF_009600525.1). NCBI lineage: Bacteria > Pseudomonadati > Pseudomonadota > Gammaproteobacteria > Pseudomonadales > Pseudomonadaceae > Pseudomonas > Pseudomonas sp. FSL R10-1350. Next base: position 36,661 of record NZ_WIVR01000025.1, on the reverse strand, counting down.
TTGTGCTGCACGCCTGCTGCCACAACCCGACCGGCGTTGACCTGACCCCGGCTGACTGGCAGAACGTACTGGAAGTTGTCAAAGCCAAGGGCCTGATTCCGTTCCTGGACATGGCTTACCAGGGCTTTGGCGATGGCATCGCCGAAGACGCCGCTGCCGTGCGCCTGTTTGCTGACTCGGGCCTGAGCTTCTTCGTGTCCAGCTCGTTCTCCAAATCGTTCTCGATCTACGGCGAGCGTGTAGGTGCACTGTCGATCGTCACCCAGTCCAAAGACGAGAGCGCTCGCGTTCTGTCCCAGGTCAAGCGTGTGATCCGCACCAACTACTCCAACCCGCCGACTCACGGTGCAAGCATTGTCGCGGCCGTTCTCAACAGCCCGGACCTGCGTGCCAAATGGGAAGCCGAGCTGGCTGAAATGCGCGAGCGCATCAGCGGCATGCGCCGTCAGATGGTTGAACTGCTCGCGAAAAAAGCACCAGGCCACGACTTCAGCTTTGTTGCGCGTCAGCGCGGCATGTTCTCGTACTCCGGCCTGACCGCTGAACAAGTAGGGCGCCTGCGCACCGAGTTCGGTATCTACGCGCTCGACACTGGCCGGATCTGCGTTGCAACCCTGAACCAGCGCAACATCGAAGGCGTAACCGACGCCATTGTGAAGGTCATCTAAAAATTTTTGGAGAGAAGTCAGCCAAAGCGTTGACTTCTTTTTAGATATCAGTAAGATAGCCCTCATTCCGCGATAGCTCAGTTGGTAGAGCAAATGACTGTTAATCATTGGGTCCCTGGTTCGAGTCCAGGTCGTGGAGCCAGATAAAGATTCAGAGCCGCTTTCAGCGGTTCTTAATCGTCCGAAAAACCCGCCGAAAGGCGGGTTTTTTCGTTTATGGCTTTCTTGAGTCGCGACCATCGTCCTGGCTATTACGTTTCACGTCACAGTAACGACAACGGGTAAGAAATAATCAGCCGGTTTTCGTTGAAGCTGGTGTTGGTGCCCCAATTGCGCCGTTGGGTAGAGTTGCGCCACCGCACGCTCAGTGCTTTAAAGCTGCCGGACTGCACCACGTACGCCAATTCGCTTTCCCGCCCCCATTCCTTGCCGTCGCTGACTGTTCCCACATGGGCATTTTCGCCGCTGATGTAGCGGTTCATTAACGTCAGGCCTGGCACGCCCACCCCTGCAAAGTTGAAGTCATGACGCACTTGCCAGGATTTTTCCCGGGCATTGTCGTAACTGGAGTTATAGCTGTCGTTGGCCAATGTGCCGCCACTGGTGCCGTTGACCCGCATCCAGGCGTCGTCACCGCTGACTCGTTGCAAGCCCACGTAGAAACTGTGACTGGCGTATTTCGCGGACAGAAGGGCGGACCAGGTCCGGTTGTCGAGATCTCCGGCCAGGGCGCTGCCGTCCTGTTTGCCGGTGAAGTAGCCAAGGTTGGCGCCCAAGGTCCAGTTACCCATGGGCTGACTGTGCAGAACCTGCAGATATTGCTGTTGGTATATGTCTTTGAGCTGGGCATGCCACACGCCGACAAGGGTGCGCTTGTCATTAAAGGTGTATTCGCCCCCGGCAAAATTGAAGCGGTCGCTGGTGTAGGCGGCGCGTCCGGTCATGAACATGTCTTGCATGCTCGAATCGTTGCGCGGGCTGTTGCTGCGCATTTGCCCGCCATAGAGGGTCAGGCCGTTGATCTCTTTTGAGGTGATCTGAGCGCCTTGAAAGGTTTGGGGCAGGGAGCGGCCATCATCGGAGCGCAGAATCGGCAGTACCGGCATCCACTCGCCGACCTTCAAGTCGGTTTGCGAGATACGCATCTTGCCGGCAACAGCGAGTCGGCCAAAGTTATCGGCAGGGCGGCCATCGCTGTCTATCGGCAAAAGCTGGGTGCCTTTGGTCCCTTTGCCGCCATCGAGTTTGACCGAGAACAGGCCGAGCACATCGGCGCCGAAACCCACTGTGCCTTGGGTGAAGCCGGACTTGGCGTCGAGGATGAAGCTTTGGGTCCATTCCTTGGCTTTGTTCTGGTTGGTCGAGTCGCCAACAAAGTTGCGGTCGATATAGAAGTTGCGCAGCGTCAGGCCAATTTTGGCCTCGTCTTGAGTTTCGGCATGCAGAGTCTGTGTACCCATGAACAGGCTGGAAGCGGTGATGCACAAGCTGAGACGAGAGAGTGTGTTCATTATTATTTTTCTTTTGGCGTAAGCAGGCCACGCAGCCGCTGAAGGCTGCTTGACCCGGTTGTTAAGGTAAGTGGAGAGACCGCTTTGCGTCTGATGAGTCAGGTGGGCAGTGTCAACGGCTTGATTTCCAGGATCTCGATTCGCTCCCATACCCGGCCGACGATGTACGGTTCGTCTTCAAGCCAGTTCTGCAAGTCTGAACGCTGGTCGAAACCCAGATGAACATTGGAGCCAATCATCTTGCCTTGCTCGTTCAGCAAGACCCCGCCGCCGAGGAACTTTCCTTCTTTGGCGAGTGCTTGCAGACGTTGCAGATGCTGCTCACGGCAGGCCATCCTCCGTTCCAGGGCGTCATCGTGATCAAAAGCAATAAGTGCAAATGGCATGGCTACTCCTAAATAAGGCGCGAGTTTTCCCGTTGCTGTGCGAGAAACCAGCGCCTTGTGATGTGCGAAGTGGGTGACGCTCAGGGGAGATCAGTGCGCGACGGGGTTCGCGCTGGCCTGACGGCTATTGATAACCTCTGCCGCAGGGCGGGATGTCATGGCGGCAATGGCTGCGATAAGTGCCAGGCCGCCGACGAAGTACGCCACCGGTAACCAGTTGCCATCGTGGCCAAGCAGTGCATAGCAGAGGCTGGGCGAGAATCCGGCGACGATGAAGCTCAATTGAGTGGCAAGACCGACGCCGGTGTAGCGTACCCGCATGCTGAACATCTCGGCATAGAAGGATGGCCACAAGGCGTTGGGTGCGCTGTAGCACACCGCTTTGAGCAGCACGGTAGTGAAAACGATCAACCAGATCTGGCCGGTGGTAATCGACCACAGAAACACAAACACTCCGGCGCAACTGGCCAGCGAACCGATGGCAAAGATGCGCTTCCTGTCCCATTGGTCGCCCAGCCAGCCGAAAAATGGCTGGCAGATCAGAGCACCGACCTGACTTGCCGCAATTGCCATGAGGATGGACGCACGATCAACGTGTTGATTGTTAGTGGCCCAGGACAGCCCGAAGATCATCACCAGCGACGACACTGAAACGATCAGGGCGCAGCAGAACACCGTGATGAATGCCCGCGATTCCTTACCAAACAGTTCGGCGATGGGCAGATGCCGGTCTTTGGGCTTGTTTGTCTTGAATTCCGGGCTTTCATCAACGCCGCGACGGATCAGCCAGGTAATCACCACCATCACCGCGCTGAGCAGGAACGGAATACGCCAGCCCCAGGCAAGCAGTTGTTCTTCGGACAGCATCGATAACGGGATGAAGACTGAGGTGGCGAGAATGGAGCCCATGGAGGCACCGTTGATCAGCCAACTGGTATAGAAGGATTTCTTCTTGCCTGGGGCATGCTCCATGGTCAGCAGGCTTGCACCGACCTGTTCGCCTCCTGCAGACAACCCTTGCAACAACCGGCAAAGAACCAGCAAGGCCGGGGCCCAGGCGCCAATGCTGGCGTGGGTGGGCAGCAGGCCGATGGTGAAGGTGGCCAGGCCCATCAACAGCAGCGTCAACATCAAGACCTGTTTGCGGCCGAAACGATCGCCCATGTGCCCGAATAGCATTGCGCCAATTGGCCGGGCGATATAACCGACACCGAACGTGGCCAGGGCCGCGAGGGTCCCCGCCATCGGATCATCGGAAGGGAAAAACAGTTTGTTGAATACCAGAGCCGCTGCCGAGCCGTAGATAAAGAAATCGTAGTATTCGACCACGCTGCCGAGAAAACTGCCGAAGGCGGCTTTCCTGGCCATGCGCGGGTCATTGGGCGGATTAACGTTCATACGCAACCTTTCTTGTCTTTATGGTGGTTGGACGACAGGCGTTTAACGCGTGCCGAAGGGGGCCAGTTGGCTGCCGCCACACACATGAATCACTTCAGCCGTGATGAAGGCAGAGTCGGTGGAGGCCAGAAAGGACGTGGTGTTAGCAACGTCTTCTGGCCGGGTCAGGCGCTTGAGCGGTGTGACATTGATGGCACCTTCGGCCATATGGTCGAAGTCTTGCGGATTGCGTCCCTCCAGGGTGAAGGCAGAAGGCAGCAGACCGGGGGCAATGGCATTGACGGTCACGTTATGGGGTGCAAGTTCGCGGGCCATGGAGCGCGTCAGGCCCACAAGCCCTGCCTTGCAAGCCACGTAGGCGGGCGGACCACCGGCAACCCAGCAGCGTGAGACGATGTTGATCACTCGGCCGCTTTGCTGCTTGATCCAGTGCGGCGCGACCTTTTGGCAAAGCAGTGCAGGGCCACGCAAATTCACGGCCATCATCTTGTCCCAGTGTTCAGGATTGAAGTCGTAGATTGAACCCCGAAGGTTGATGGCCGCATTGTTCACCACCACATCGATGCGCCCGAAAATGTCGGCTACTTGATCGACCATGGCTGTAATCGAGCGCTCATCGCCCATGTCGGCCTTGATCGCCACTACGCGTTGATCGCTGGACAGACTCAAGGACTGTGCCAAGGCTTCGATGGCGCTGAAGTTGATATCCACTGCGACGATATGCAGGCCGTCCTTGTAAAGGCGTTGGCAAATGGCCCGCCCGAGTTCACCCGCAGCGCCGGTCACCACGGCTACGGATCTGTTGGAGGGTAGAGCAGTCATGGTTCAGGCCTCTTGAGGGTGAGAAAAGATGGGTTTATCGCTGAGCTGCAAGTACTGCAGCATCAGCGTCCGGTTGCGTGCCAATTTGTGTCGATCGGTGTGCGAGTCAGAAAAGTCCTCGACGGACACCCAGTCGTTGAAACCGTTGTCGCGCAGCGTCTGGAGCATGGTCTGCAACGGCAACACGCCTGCATCCGGCGGGCACCACTCCCACGACCAGCCTTGACCGGGAGCTTGCGGTTTGTAGGCAACGTTTTTGACCTGTACGTGCGTCAGGTGAGCGCCCATCAAGTCCAGCGACATTTGCACGTCTTCGCGGCCTTCGATGGCCAGATTGCCCATGTCATAGATGATCCCCAGGTGTTGCGCCGGGTAGTGCTCCGCTACGCGCATCGCCAGTGACGGGCTGGAGCAGATGGTGCGCTGATGAACCTCCAGCGCCAGTTGCACGCCCTGGGCTTCGGCGCGCGGAAGCAATTGATCAAGAAACCGGCGCATCCGTCCATAAGCCTCTGGGTATCGCTCGTGGGTGTAGCCTGGAGCCCATATTCTGAGACGCGCCTGGCTGGCGATTGCGGCCAGGTCGATCAGCCGCAGACCTTGTTCCAGATCACCTATTTTCAGGTAGGGACTGAGCCCGAAGATGTTCAGCCCCAGAGCCTGGCAGTGGTCCTGGATGCGTTGCACTGCTGCCGAGGTGGGCGCAATTGTGCAGCGATTGTTGGTGCTGGCATGCCAAGGTTGAGCCGGATTCAATCGACTGGTATCGGCGATCCGCCATTCCACTCCCTGATACCCCAGACGAACCATTTCATCGGCCAGTTCTTCGGGGCTCAGAGTGGGCAACGACGCGCTCGATACGCCTAGTCGCGGTTCCCGAATGTTCATTGAATGTGTCCTCGCATTGCCGCGTATGGATGTGGTTTAACGCATCCTAGATGAAACTTTTTGTTGATTAAATTGATATAAATTGCGTATTAAATTAACCCTTGGGTTAACTATCAGAGGTTAATGTCGGTGAGCCAGTCCGCTATCAATCTGCGTCATTTGCGCGCTTTTACGACTGTGGTCAGTTGCGGGAGTCTGGTCAGCGCTTCGAGGCTGATGCATATCACGCTGCCAGCAGTTTCCAAGAGCCTCAAGGAGCTGGAACAGGAACTGGGCGTGCAGTTGTTGGTACGTACGCGCAAGGGTGTGCACCTGACCCAGGCTGGTGAGGCGTTTCATAAACATGCGGTGCAAGTACTGAGCAGTTTCAATCAGGCGATGGACCAGGCGCAGTCCACCCCGGACGCCCCGCAAGTCCTGCGAGTAGGGGCACTGCCAACGGCGGCTGGCTATATTCTGGCGCCCGTGGTTGAACAAATGCGCCAACGCTACCCGGGTATAAAAGTGCAGGTGTTGTCGGGGGTTTATGAGTATCTGGTGGGAAAATTGCGGACCGGGGAGATCGACCTGATTGTCGGCCGTTTAATCGGACGAGACATGCTCGGGGTTACCTTCGAAGCGCTCTATGAGGAAGACCTTGTACTGGTGGTGCGCAAGGACCACCCCCTTGCGCAGCGCGAACGGGTGGTGCTGGACGATCTGCGCCCATACGTCTTGCTGGCCTCTCCTCAAGGCACTCTGGTGCGCATTAGCGTCGACAATTTTTTGCTCTCCAACAGCTCACTGGAAGGGTTGCAGATTCTGGAGACGTTGAGCGAAACCTTCTCACGGGTCTATGTGCATGATTACGACGGTGTGTGGTTTGTTCAGCGCGGGCTCGTTGATCTGGATTTGCGTTTGGGCATTGTGCGTGCGCTACCCTTTGCCAGTCCGTTGCTCAGAGCGCCTATTGGCCTGACCACCCCAACGGACCGTCCTCTGTCAGACGCCGCTCAGCAATTTCTGGAACTGCTTCGCACATGGCACAAAAACCAGCCTGAACAGTAGGTGCGCGGTGTCAAATGAGCAACTTGAGGTCTTACAAGTTCCTCTCGATGGCGCTAATAAGTAATTGATTCTAAAGGCTCTGTAGGAGCGAGCTTGCCTCGCGATCTGTTGATCTTGATGTGGCTTTTGATCTTGATCCAAGAGGCCCCGTTAAGCCACGCTGGCCGATCGCGGCGGGCCCATGGCGTAAGGCCGGAATCCTAAGTGGCCGTTGCCGCAGCAATGGATATGCACCCAAGAATACCGAGGTGGATGGTTTTACGGCTGCACGCAGCCGATCGCAGCCTTCGTACCTCGTCAGCGACTACGGTGGCCTGTGTGCTGCGCGATAGCGCGACGTCGTAGACGGGGCGGCTTTTCCTAGGACTATTCCCACGCCATAAAGCTATCTGGCCTACAGTACAGTTTGGGTCTTTACAGGGTTAAATGTTCCCTATTCTGAATAGGAAAAAGGACATCCCTAATGTCGAAACAATGCCCCGGCACCACTCCAAACTTACGTCCTGTTCACTTGCCTGTGCTTGGCAGGCAAGAGCAGGGCTAGCGCCCGTCAAAATCCTCCCCCCCCTTGGTCTAGATCCACGCCGTGCCAGTTGCCTTCTACCGGTGAAAACCGGGGCAGGGTGCTTGCCGCCTCAGGAGCGCCCATGCCCCGTCAAAGCGATCTGCGTTTTACCTTCGAGCCCCTGCAAGGCGATGCCTTTGAGGTGGTCGAGTTCAAGCTCGAAGAAGGCTTGTCGCAACCCTTCAAATTAACCCTGGACCTTGTCAGCCACGATCCGGCGGTGGACTTTAATTGCGTCCTCGATTTGGGCGCGCTGTTCACGGTGTGGCGCGGCGAAACGCCGGTGCGCTATGTCCATGGTCTGGTCAGTCTGTTCCGTCAGGGCGACACCGGTTTTCGCCGTACCCGCTACCACGCGGTGATCGAGCCGACCTTGGCCCGCGCGGGCCTGCGCTCCAACTGGCGGATGTTTCAGTACAAAACCGTGCCCGAGATCATCACTCTGGTGCTCAAGGGCCAACGCATCACCGACGTGGAAAAACAGATCTGTTTCGATCACCAGACCCGCGAATACTGCGTGCAGGCGGGTGAAACCGACCTCGACTTTATTGCCCGCCTGGCCGCTGAAGAAGGCCTGCTCTACACCTTCGAACACCGCACCGACGGCCATACCTTGATCCTCACCGATCGCGTCGGTGGCCTTGGCACCATCGGCACCCACAAAGACTGCCCGGTGCTATATCAGCCCATGGGCGGCGGCGATTCGTCAGAGCCTTCCTTGCACCGCTTCAGCTACACCGAGCAGGTGCGCACTTCTCGGCAAGTCCAGCGCGATTACACCTTCACCCATCCGCGCTACAACCAGCAACACACCGCCGATGGCGGCCTGGCCCTGAAAAACCAGCACAAGGATTACGAGCGCTACGACTACCCCGGCCGCTACAAACGCGATGCGGCGGGTAAACCTTTTACCAAGACCCGCCTCCACGCCTTGCGCAGCGACGCGCGCATGGCCGAACTCGAAGGCGACGACGCCCGCCTGCAACCCGGTCTGGCCTTCGACCTGAGCGAACACCCGCGCCCCGATTTCAACGACCGCTGGCGCAGCATCGCCCTTGAGCACACCGGCAAACAACACAGCAGCCTGCAAGAAGAAGCTGGCGGTAGCGACTACAGCACCACCTACCATTTAAAGGCCAGCGCCATCCGCTGGGACGCCGAGTGGAAAGCCCCGTTGCAGCCCAAACCCTGCATCGACGGCCCGCACACCGCCACCGTGGTCGGCCCGCCGGGCGAAGAGATCTACTGCGACGAATGGGGCCGGGTCAAAGTCAGCTTCCCGTGGGACCGCGACAGCCAGGAAAACGACCACAGCTCCTGCTGGATCCGCGTCACCCAAGGCTGGGCGGGCACCTTATGGGGCGCCATGGCCGTGCCGCGCATAGGCCAGGAACTGATCATCAGCTACCTCGACGGCGACCCCGACCAACCCATCGCCACCGGCAGAGCCTACCGCCAGGCCAACCTGCCGCCCTACGAACTGCCCAAACACAAAACCCGCATGACCATCAAAAGCCGCACCCACAAAGGCACGGGCTTTAACGAACTGCGCTTTGAGGATGAGCTGGGCCAGCAAGAGGTTTACATCCATGCCGAGCGGGACAAGAACGTTTACATCAAGCATGACAACACGACGTTTGTGGGCAATGACAGGAAGGAGCAGGTGGCGCGGGATGAAACCCTTGAGATTGGTCGTGACCGGACCGAACGGGTAGGGCATGACGAGCGGGTCTCGGTTGGTCAGGACCAAAGGCTGAAAGTAGGCCGTGATCGCATTCAAACCTTGGGGCGTCATTACCGAAGCAGCATTGGCGGGGATCATACCGAGGAGATTGCCAATAACCGCAGCGTCAAGGTGGCTGCAAACTGTGATAGCCAAATCGGTGGCTCGTCGAGCCACGCCGTTCGCCATCGGTACAGTCTGTCGGCAGGGCAATTGATTGAGCAGAACACCACGGTGTTCGATGTTGCAGCAGGTCAGCGCATTGTCCTGAGGGCGCCCGGCGGCAGCATTACCCTCGACAGTAATGGCATTACCCTTGATGGCCTTGCCATCCACATTAAAGGGCCAGTGGCCTCAACACCCCTCGGCACGGGCAATCCACTGGACAGCTCCGCAGTGCTTCCCGCACCACCGGGCGCCTACCTGGGGCGCTATACGTTACTGAAGAACGATCAACGTGCTTTTGCAGGGTATCGGTACCGCATCACTAAGGGCGCGGTACTGTTGACCGAGGGCCTGACGTGCCCGGCGGGTGGAACAGACTGGACGGTGACCGATGCCAGCACATCTGTCCAGGCGCACAAAGCTGTCATGCGTGAAGACCAGAGAGTTACTGAGACTTGGCAGCCGTATCTGAAAGGCATTGATGAACCGGCCGAGAGCATTGATCCGAAGGACATTTTTGCGGATGAGTTTGTGGATCTGCACGGTGGGGACCTTGACTGATGCCAGCGCCTCTTATTCATCTTATTGGTCGCATTGTCGACGGGGCATATCGTGCCTACCGGGCAAACCAAACCATTGAAAATGGCAAATCTGCTGTTGAGCTGGTTCAGCTCGTGCGCGAAATCGAGCAGCGTAGGGAGCACATTAAGCAGACCCTGAGAGCAACCATCGAGGCCATGACCCAGGAGATTGACACCAAAAGTTCGACGTTTGCGGTGGTCGACCGTGGCGGCAATAGCACGGTCTCGCGCAGGGGGCAGGAGAACATAGAGTTCAAGGAATACATTGAACGCAAGGTGCCTTTTCGACCCGCTATCAGCCAGGTTTGCACCGTGGCCCTGCAGATGCCGATCAAGGTGCCCCGGCGCATTCGCAAGAAAATCGCCGGTGACACAGTGGAAACGACGATTGAGATAGCACTCAAGCAGTTCACCGCCTCGCTGTTTTTTGAGGCTGTCGACGAAGCCCTGGAGTGGCGCAGCCCGCTCAAGTCCGAACCCAACTACAACGGCACCAGCAAGAAGGCCTTGCTCGGCGAGCCCGCCACACGGCCTAAACGCTTTGGCAGCGACATACAGCCCTTTTGGCCGAGACCTAAAGGTTTATTGGCGCCTGATCTGGTGATTGTTGAATACCGCCATGAACCTTTTGAAACCGAAAACGTGTTCGCAGCGGTAGAGATCAAGTTTCCGGGGGATTGGGCCAAGAAAAATCAACTGGAAACCTATGTCGAACTGATGACGCCAACTGTGGGCATCAACCCGATAAAAACGGGCAGGGAGAAAGTGGCCTTGCTGCGGGTGCCGGAAGATTGCACAGGGTTTGAAACCACGGGGAAGCAGACACCAGTAGCCAAAGGCAACAAAAACAGGAGGTAAGCGTGAGTACTACTCATGGATTGTTTGATGAAGAAGAGCGCCAAGAGTTTATTGCAGAGCTCAAGGAGTGGCCCAATACGGACTGGGGAACGGACTATGCACGACACAGCGTCAGCCCATTCATCAGCTTCTACTTCCCACCCAAGCCCGGAAATCACGTTGAGGCCACACTGCTGATGCTGGACGTCCATGAGGCTTTTGAACAAATGCTTGGCAAGCCATACACCATTGCGACTCACCCGGTTTCAGAGCGGCCATACCCTTATGGCTCTTCACGGATACCGGATTTGCGTAAGGCGGCCATGGAGGCGTACGAGGCCGAGGCCTTTCTGTTCTGTTTTACCGATGAGCAAAACCACCGCTCATCTCCCACCACAGCGGGATATTTCTGGCGCCACTGGTTTAATCCCTACAAGGGCAAAATGCAGGCGTACTCTTCAATCACGTTCTATTACCGCTGGCAGTGGTGGCTGGATAACCGCGATGCCTGGCGCTGCTTTGTGCTCAAGACTATCGACCTGCTGAAGGCTGATCAGGTCTACAGCGGTTTCGCCATGGCCAACCCGCTTCAGTTCGGAACGCGCTCGGCCATCGAAACCTGGGAGCGATCATTGACTCCTGCTTTCTATGGGCTGGATATCGACTACGACTTTGTCATGCACAGCGATCTGGAAAACGGCATTCGTCCACCCACCTGGGGCTTCCTGTTGTCTGACCCCTGGCGTGAAAAACTTGATCTGACCCGCAAACAGGTACAAGAAAACCTGACTCATCCGCGCATCAGCATCACCGAATTGCATAGCGGTCTGTGGATTGAACTGGGTGAGCAGCCTGAGCTGTATCCGGTCGAGCTGGGCGTGCCGGAACTGCCCATGCTTTTGAACAAACTCCTCAAACCAATCCGTAATGACGAAATGGGTTTGTTGGGGCTTGGCCAATGGGAAGGCGACCCTAACGAGCGTTTCACTGACCCTGACAGCCGTCGCTGGTTGGCCCGTTTTGATGCAGACAGTGACTGGCCATCAACGCAAAAGCGCTTTAACGCACCACCGGCCAAAGCGGCAGGGCAGGGGCTTATGCCACAGCTCAAGCGGATCATTGCCGGCATGGCCTGTACTCAGGCCGGTTGGTGGTTGGCGGTGGGTCAGACCAATACGCGTCGCGCGTTCAAGGCCGGCGAGACCATGCCGAGCGTTGATTCAGCATCCGCGGGGCAACTGACCCTATGGCAGCTTGATGCGGATCAAACCGCCCCCGAACCCGCCCGCCATGCTCACAGTCAGGAACCGGCGCCTCGTGAAGGTCGCTGGGAGCTGGAAACCGATTCGTGCATCTCGTGCATTCGCCTCCTGAACGAAAAACTGCCCACCCATCAAGGTCGCACGGTTCTGTGGCGCTGGACGGTCACCAGGATGCGCGCCTGCAGCGGAGAACCTTGCCCTTATCCGGGTGCGTATATCTTTGAACGCAAAGAGGGCATCCGGGTGCACATGAACTATGGGGTGGTGATGCCGACCCTTGAGGGTGAACGTGTCTCTTGGTTGTGGGACGGAATGGAGCCGCCGCCAGACGAGGGCTAGCCCCCGTCCTGACCCTGCCTTACGGTCAGTGCTTCACCCTGCGACATCATCCATTTGAGCAGCGCGCTTACCGGCACCCGATGAGTGCGCTCAACCCAGTGCACGTCATCGAGGCTGTAATGCTCAATGTAGCGAGTGAGCACGATTTCATCCCGATCATCCGACAGGCACAGGCTGGTTTCACTGCATTGCAGGCTGGCGGTGTCACTTTTTACCAGGCGTTGCTCCAGCAGCATGGGTGAATTATCAGCAGACATGGCACACCTTCTCGATCGCGGGAGGCTGATGCTCGCACCCGCGTTTTGCGCGTGTATGTCTGCTTTGTTGCCAAGTTGAAATATATGACGGGGCGCGCTGAATAGTTTTAGATATGAATTCTTACAGAACTTAAGTGATGCGCCGGTGAGCAGTCTGTTGATCGTAGACGATGACCTTGAGGTCCTTGCGCTACTGAAAAAATTCTTTGAGCAGCACGGCTATTCGGTGCAGGTCGCTATCGATGGCGCGGCGCTGTGGGCGGCCGTGGCGATCCAGTCACCCGACTTGATCATTCTTGACTTGATGCTGCCCGGAGAAAACGGTCTGGCCCTGTGCCAACGCCTGCGCCAGCAGTATTCCACGCCCGTTATCATGCTGACCGCCATGGGCGAGTTGAGTGACCGGGTGGTTGGCCTGGAAATGGGGGCCGACGATTACCTGAGCAAACCTTTTGACGCCCGTGAGCTTCTGGCCCGGGTGCGTGCGGTGCTGCGCCGGGCGGCCGACAGCCAGCCGGTGACCGGCGAAGTGCCGCGGCCAATCCTTGTGTTTGCCAATTGGCAACTGGACCTCACACGCCGCGAGTTACGCTCTCCGCAGCAGGTAATGATCCCGCTGTCGGCCGGCGAGTTTGATTTGCTGCTGGTTTTTCTGGAGCACCCGCAGCGCATTCTGACCCGTGAAGTGTTGCTGGACCTGGCCCGTGGCCCTGCCCATGAAGCGTTTGATCGCAGCATCGACGTTCAGGTCAGCCGCCTGCGGCGCAAGCTGGAGTTCGACAGCAACGGGGTAGAGATGATTCGTACGGTACGCAACGTCGGTTACCTGTTCACGCTCGGCGTGGTTCGCAAGTGAAGCGCTGGTTTTCAGGCTGGAGCCTGCGCTCGCACGACACCCTCACACGCTGGATCGCCCTGACCACGCTTGCCGCCATGCTCACTGCGCTGGCTTTCAATGCCCTGTTTACCCAACTGGCCGGTGTTTGGGCTTACCCGCCCTTGAGCGAAATAGGCTTGCTCGAACGTACCGCGTTAACCACCCATATGATCGAAGCCGCACCCCCTGAGTTGCGTGCGCATCTGGCAGCCACGGCGAGTAACACCAAGTCCACCGTCAGTTGGCACGCAACGCATCAAGAAATGAACTTGCCGGCGGTCCATGATGATTTGCGTCGAACCGTCACCCCCGAGGGCAGGCAACTGTTGGACAAACCTGACCAGCAACTGGAGGTTTATCACCCTGACGATTGGCCGCAGGGACACGGCTATTACGCCTTGGTCGTGCAGTTGTCAGATGGCTCCTGGTTGATGTTCAGCGCTGCTGCGCGCAGTTGGGGGTTGGGGGAGTGGCAGCGCAACTTGATCCTGATCGTCCTGGTGCTGATCTCTACCGTGCTGGTCGCGCTGATTGCGACGCGTCATCTGGCCAAACCGTTGCGCCATTTTGCCGAAGGGGCCCGGCGTTTCGGCGCAGACTTCGCTGCTCCGCCGATTGAGCCGGTCGGGCCCATAGAAATCCGCCAGGTAATCGTTGCGTTCAATGCCATGCAGGGGCAATTGCAGCATTTCATCAACGACCGCACGCAAATGCTGGCGGCTATTTCCCATGACTTGCGCACGCCGCTGACGCGCATGCGTCTGCGCGGCGAGTTCATTGAAGACCCCGAGCAACAGCAGCGGCTGTTTCGCGACGTCGACGAGATGCAGGCCATGATCAATGCCAGCCTGGAGTTCTTCCGCGACGACGCCCGCCTTGAGCAGGCGACTTCATTTGATCTGGCAGAACTGCTGCGGACCCTGACGGACGACTACCGCGATCAGTCCATCGACATCGCAATCAGCAGCCCGCAGCATCTGGTCTTTTTTGGTCGGCCCATGGGCATCAAGCGGGTGGTGGGCAACCTGCTGGACAACGCCGTCAAATACGCTCAAGAGCCGACGATTGAGCTGAGCGCAGATGACCAGCAGGTGACCTTGCTGGTACTTGACCGAGGCCCGGGGATTGCACCGGAGAGCCAGGAACAGGTGTTCGCACCGTTCTTTCGCCTTGAAGGGTCGCGCAATAAAAACACCGGCGGCGTGGGCTTGGGCTTGTCAGCCGCCAGAGCGATTGTGCTGGGGCAGGGCGGCACGCTAACCCTCTGCAATCGCCCTGACGGCGGGCTCGAAGTGAAGGTGTTGCTACCGGTTTTGAACGGTAAATAACAAGGCCGCCACCAGCGCGCACAACGCGCACAGTGCCCAGAGCGCTCCCCATCCCCACTGGCTCACGGCGGCAGACGCAACGAGAGGCGCGAGGAACAAACCGAGGAAGGCGCCGCTGTTGCCCATGGCGATGGCCGTGCCTGAGCGTTGGGCCCCGGCAAGGGTGGCCAGTTCGGCGTAGGCCACACCGTGCCAGATCGACACCAGCGTACCGGCAACGATCAGCACAATGGGCAGCACAACGCTGGCCAGTGAAGAAGGGACTGGCAGCACGCGGGTGACGATGCTCAGCCCCAGGAACGCTGCGGCGCTGAACAAGGCGCAGGCTTTTAAAAAGGTCGGGCGGTTATTGCGTTGATCGGTCCAGTGGCCGCTCCACAAGCGGCCGACAATGGCGCCCGCCTGAATCACTGCCAGCGCCAACGAAGCCGTCGCCACGCTCAGGCCGACGCCATCGTGGAAGAACACCACGGCATAGGTCACCAGAGTAAATTGCGGTGCGCAGAGCAGGCTGATGGCGAGCACGGCGCGCCATACGTTCAGATCACGCAGCGGGCTGACACGCTTGAGCGCAGGCTTGGCCTGGGCGATTTCTGGTTCATGAATCCAGCGCCAGACCAGGCCACTGCACAGCAGGCACAACGCCGCGGCAGCAGCAAACACCGCGCTGAACCCATAGGTGTGGGCGAGCCAGGGCAAAACGATTGCGCCCAATGCATAGCCAGTGGGTACGGCGGTTTGCCGAATGCTCATGGCCAGCCCGCGTTCGCGCTCCTGAAACCACAGCATGATCGCCCGGCCACTGGCGCCGTTGACGCTGCTGCCCAGCACGCCGGTAGCGAACAGCCCAAGACACAATCCCAGCGCGGTGGGGGCATGCCCGGCAAAAGCCGCGAGCAAGAGTAAAGACAGTGCAGCGCTCAACAAGCCTGTCAGCAGCACAGGCCGGTCGCCCCAACGATCGGTCAGCAAACCCCAGGGGATTTCACTCACGGCAATGCCGAGCCCGAGAATACCCAGTGCTAGCCCCAATTCACTGTTCGACAACTGATAGCTGCTGCGCAGATACACCGCCGTGGCCGGTACACCGCCGACCACGCAGGAAAAACTGACGTTCGCGCCAACTCCCGCAGCCAGTACTTTCCAGCGATGTTGTTGATTGAGTGGCATTGACGCTCTCCCGTTGGGTGACTTGTGAGCGGCCAGCGTCCCATGCCATGATCGTGCGCAAAATCAATTAATTTTTAAAATGATCCCGAAAAACAGGATGATTATGCGACCAGTCAGTTTCGACCTTGATGTGTTGCGCAGCTTCGTCTGCGGGGTTGAGTCCGGCAGCTTTGCGGCAGCGGCGGACAAGCTGGCGCGCTCGACATCGGCCATCAGCGCTCAGATGAAAAAGCTCGAGGCCCAAGTGGGTGCGCCGTTGCTGCGCAAGGCGGGCAGGGGGCTTGAGTTGACTCAGGCGGGCGAGCAATTGCTGGACTATGCGCGGCGCTTGCTGAGCCTGAATGACGAAGCGCTGTTTGCGGTTTCAGAGGCGTCCTTGCAAGGTTGGGTGCGGTTCGGCCTGCAAGAAGATTTGAGCGGTTTTCTGCCCTCGGTGTTGGGGCAATTTACCCGTGCCCATCCGCAGGTCCGGGTCGAGGCGCAAATTGCCCGCAATGCCGATTTGCTCAACCGCCTGGAGTCCGGTGCGCTGGACATGGCAGTGGTGTGGGGCGAGGGCGCCCGGCGCAGTGAAACCATCGCCCGTTTGCCCATGCGCTGGATCGGCTCCGAACAGCAGTCACTCGCCTGGAAAGCCAATGCAGCGGAGCCCCTGCCGCTGATCATGTTTGACACCCCTTGCCCGTTTCACACGGCGGGCACCGAGGCATTGAGCCGTCAAGGCATCGACTGGCGCGTGGCGTTCACCAGCTCCAGCTTGCCCGGCCTGGCAGCCGCCACCCAGGCAGGTCTGGGCTACACCATCAGAACCCGCCTGGGCATGCAGGCCGGCACCTGCGTGCTCGATGAGCAGCACCTCGGACTGCCAGAACTGCCGAGCATCGCCTTGACCTTGCGCTATCAGCAGGCGGAAAGATCCGTGGCTGTCGAGCGCTTGTCACGCATCGTTTTGCAGGCGATCAAGCAGCAGCTGGAGTGAGTGTTCTACTTACCAGACCACGTCTGCGCTGGCGCAGTCATGCCCGATCGACGGCTCAAGGCCAGTACTGCCAGCCCTCCTGCTAGTGAAACACCGACCAGCAAGCCCATCGCGGCCTGAAAGCCCGATAAAAAAACCACCTGTGTCCACACGCCCGCGGACGATGTCACCGAGGTATACAGCGCCGTAGCAATCGTCACGCCGAGCGCGCCGCCCAGGTTATGCAAGGTCCATGACGTACCCATCGCGACTGCGCCCAGTTGTTCTGGCACCGAAGACAAGGCCGCCATGGTCGAAGGGCCGAGCATGCATCCCCAACCGATGCCCATACAGGCAAATGCCAGCAACACCGTGGACAGGTCACTGTTCAGGGTAAAACGCGACTGAATCAGTGCCGACAGCGCCAGAAACAGCAGCCCCGCAATCAACACTGGCGTGGTGGTGTAGCGATCAACCAGTCGTCCGGCGAGCGGGGATACTGCAGCCATCACCAAGGTAGTCGGCAGGAGCATCCAGCCAATGCCCGCGCTGTCCTGCCCGCGGATTAAACCCAGATACAACGGCATGAGAAAAAACGCCGCGCAGTAAAAAAACGCCAGGCAAAACGTCGCAATACTGGCCGCTATAAAGCGCCGGTTAGTAAAAATCCCGAGGTTTACCAACGGTTGTTCAGCCCTTAGCTCGATGCGAATAAACAGGCCCAGCAGCACCGCCGTTCCCCCCGCCAGCAGCAGCGTCTGAACAGACCCCCAACCCCATTCACCGGCATGGCTGATCAACAGCAGCAGGCCGGGGATGCCCAGCATGAGCAGGAGCAAGCCGGGGATGTCGAGCTTTTGCGTCGTTGCAGGTGGGCGTGAGGCTTGCAACTGCCCCAGACACAGCGCAAAGGCGAGCACGATCAAGGGCACATTGAGTAAAAACACCGAGCGCCAGCCCCATGCCGCCACCAGTAACCCGCCGGCAACCGGGCCCGCTGCCAGCCCCAGGCCATTGGCGGCAAACAGAAGCCCCAAGGCCATGCCGCGCTGCCGGGGCGCGAACGCATCGGCCACCAGGTTGGCCGAGGTGGTGTAGAGCACGGCGCAGGCCAGCCCTTGCACAAAGCGCCAGGCAATCAGCATGCCGATTGAAGTCGACAAGCCAGCACCCAATGACGCCAGGGCAAATACCAGCATGCCGGTATACAGCGCGCCACGGCGGCCATACACGTCCGCCAGCCGTCCGGCTGCGACCATGAATGAACAGAGCGCCATGACAAACATCGTCACCACCCATTGGCTTTGATCGATGCTCGCATTCAACTCGGTTTGAATCGCCGGTATCGCGGTGTTGACGATGGTGAAGTCGATACATCCCAGAAAGCTGGCAATGGAAATGCCCCCCAACGCTAGCCAGCGGCTGTGGGTTTTGATAGCAGAAGACATGGCAGACAAGACTCGTGCAAAAGAAGTTTGCGTATTTTATCTGTGAGGTTTAATCCGCAGTTCAGCTATAAATACCAAGCTCTCAGGACTAGAAGTCTCAAATAGAAAAGGCCTCAGCCATGGTTTCAGTAGAAGGATTGACCGGTATTCAAGCGTTCGTCGCGGCTGTGCAAACCGGCAGTTTCAGTGGCGCTGCCCGCCAATTGGGGCAGACACCTTCGGGTATTGGCAAAGCGGTCTCGCGGCTTGAACAACGGCTGGACGCGCGATTGCTGCACCGCACCACCCGCAGCCTGTCGCTGACGGATGAAGGGCTGGCGTTCTATGACAGCTGCGTGCTGGCGCTGGAGGAATTACAGCGCGCGCAGTCCTCTTTAAGTGAGCGTCGTCGCGTGCCTTCCGGGCGATTGCGCGTGGCTGTTCCGGTCTTGCTGGGGCGCTACTGGATTGCGCCGTTGCTCTTGAAATTGGCAGCGCAGTACCCGGCACTTGAACTTGAAATGGTCTTCTCCAGCCGCGCGGTGGACTTTGCCGAAGAGGGTTACGACCTGGCGGTTCGCATTGGCACGCTGGAAGACAGCACCACCTTGGCGGCCAGACATATAGGCAGCCAAAGCCTGGTGGTATGTGCGTCACCGGCCTATTTGCAGGCGCATGGTCAGCCGCAATCTCCCGCAGACCTGGCCAGCCATGCCTGCATTGGAACGCTGCGCAACGGGCGTGTCGAGGGCTGGCATTTTAGCGGCTTGCAGGGCCGCACGAGCCTGTTGCAACTACCTGCGCGATTGCGTCTGGGGGACATGGAAGCCGTTGCAGCTGCGGCTCTCGACGGCCACGGAGTGGCACAGTTGCCCGGTTGGTTGGTCGATGCACAGATCAAGACGGGCGCCTTGGTGGCGTTGTTGCAAGCGTATCAGGCACCGGGTTTGCCGATTCATGCGGTATGGCCAGCGTCCCCGGCGATGACCGCCCGGGTGCGCATCGTTATAGACCTGCTGCGCGAGTCACCGCTGCCGGGTCGAGCATCTTTATAAACTAACCCCCGTAGGAGCGAGCTTGCCTCGCGATCTTTTGATCTTGATCTGGCTTTTGATCTTGATCTAAGAGGCCCCGTTAAACCACGCTAGCCGCGACACGGCCAGGGATGGCCGATCGCGGCGGGCCCACGGAGCAAGGCCTGTGGTGAGGGCATGCCGAGCCTCAGCGAGGCACCGAGGGGTTGGGGCAAAAAGCGTTTGGTTACTTTGCGCTTTCAAAGTGACGCGCCGTAAGGGCGGAACCCTAAGTAGCCGTTGCCGCAGCAATGGATATGTACCCAAGAATCCGGAGGTGGATGGTTTTACGGCTGCACGCAGCCGATCGCAGCCTTCGTACCTCGTCAGCGACTACAGTGTCCTGTTTGCTGCGCGACAGCACGGCGTCGTAGACGGGGCGGCCCCTACTACGCACCGGGGTACATGGCACCAGCAAAACCAAAACAGCTATATCCATAGCAAAAAACGATATTGGTATAGACCAGATTTCACCTTTATAAATCGCCTACTCAAAAAACAGCGCCCTTCACCGTTGAGTGGCAGGGCAGGAGCGCGGTAATGATTGGCGTACGCGTAATGCTCGAATATTTCCACCCCTGGCCGAACTCGGCAGGGCTTTATCTGGCCCGTGAAAAGGGCTGGTACAGCGACGCCGGTCTGGACGTCGAACTGGTGGTGCATGACCCATGGCGTGGTGACACGCTGGATCACTTGCTCGGCAAAGTTGTGCACTTCGGTTTGTTCCCCAGCAACCGCTTATTGGTGCGTCGCGCCTTGGGCCAGCCACTGCGCGGCATTGCGGCGATCAACCATCGCGGCCTGGAGTCGATTCAAACCCTCACCGACTCGGGCATTACGCGGCCCCGTGATCTGGCCGGGCGCCGCCTTGCGTTGAACCCGACCCCACGCGGTCTGGCCATGGTGCGTCACCTAGTGGCAGCCGATGGCGGCGATCCGGATGCGGTCATCATCGTCGACAGCGGCGTGCGCGAACTGCGCCCCGAAGAGTTGGCCGCCGGTGCCGCTGATGCCAGTTTTGGCGGTTACTGGGCCTGGGAAGCGTTGATGGCCAGCCCGGTTGCCGAAGAGCGTCGCGTGGTGTGGCCGGTGGATGACATCGGTGCCCCGGCGTATCACAGCTATTTGCTCGGCGCCCACGAAGACACCCTGGCCGCTGACCCTGAATTGACCCGCGCCTTCCTCGCCGTCACCGCTCGCGGTTATCTGGCCGCCGCGCAAGACCCCCTGAGCGCCTTACAAGCTTATGAACTCGCCACGCCGTATTTCCCCCGTGAACTGCTCGCGCAGTCTTTGCAGCACATCGCCCCGACCTGGCTGCACCAGGGCCGTTGGGGTGAGCAGCGTGAAAGCCTGCTGCAACCTTATGCCCAGTGGCTGCATGAGCATCAGGTGCTGAACGACGCACACGCCTGGCGTGGTGCAACCACCAATGCCTATCTGCCGGAGACGCTCTGATGGCAGACGCGCGCAGCAGTGCTCATGGTGTGGGACGGGAGCCGGTACAAGCCGACTGGCCAGCGATTGACGATGCGGCGATTGAGCAACTGCTCAGTCACTACCCGGCGGTCGGCAGCCTGCGTGAAGTCAGCTGGCACAGCCCGCGTCCTTTCTCGGCCGCCTGCCTGATCACCACCAGTGAGCAGCCGCTGTTTGTCAAACGTCATCATCGCTCGGTGCGTGAGCCGGAGTGGTTGCGCGAAGAGCATCGCTTTATGGCCCATCTGCGTGGCAACGGCGCGCCGGTGGCCCAGGTGCTGAGCAGTGCTGAGGGCGACACGGCCATTGCCCTTGGCGAGTGGACGTATGAAGTGCACCAGATCGCCGTCGGGCATGACCTCTACCGTGAGGCGCTGTCGTGGACGCCGTTTCAGGCGTATCAACATGCCTGGGCAGCCGGGCAGAGCCTGGCCCGTTTGCATGACGCTGCCAGCGGGTTTACTGCGCCGCCGCGTCAGGCGCCGGTGCTGTTGGCCAACTTCCGTCTGTTCAGCCAGCCCGATCCGATTGCCGCCATTGAAGCGGCCTGCGTGAATGATCCGGCACTGGCGGCGTACTTGAGCCAGCGCGATTGGCGTGCTGACCTGCAAAGCCTGCATCTGCCTTTTCATCAGCAGTTGTATCCGTTGCTCGCCACGCAACAGCCCTTGTGGACCCACAACGACTGGCATGCCTCCAATTTGCTCTGGGACACCACGCAGCCAGACAGCCAGGTCAGCAGCGTGCTGGATTTTGGTTTGGCCGATCAGACCTTTGCCTTGTTCGATCTGGCCACGGCTGTGGAGCGCAACAGCATTCCCTGGCTGGACCTGGACATCGGCGGCAGCGCTGCCGCCTCGCTGGAGTCGGTCGACGCGATTTTGCAGGGCTACCACAGCGTGCGGCCTTTGTCGGCCCAGGACTTGCTGACCCTGGCGGCCTTGCTGCCGTTGGTGCACACCGATTTTGCGTTGTCAGAAGTCGCCTATTACCAGGGCATCGTCGGTTCCGAGGCCAATGCCACGGTGGCCTACGAGGCCTACTTGATCGGCCATACGCGCTGGTTTAACGGCGCAGAAGGTCAACGCCTGCTGGCTCATCTGCACGATTTGGCCGCCCGCGCCAAAGAGGGTGAGCAACCATGAGCGACGTCGCGAACAGCCCGTTGATCAGCCCGCAGGCCCTGCACGCGGCGTTGAACGACCCGGATCTGTTGATCATCGATGCCACGGTTGAACTGCCTGCACCGCGTTTTGATGGCGACTATCAAGTGCGCAGCGGTCGCGATGGCTGGCTGCAAGCGCACATTCCGGGAGCGTTGCATGCCGACCTGTACGGCGCTCTGGCAGATCAGCAAGCGTCCTTCAGTTTTGCTTTGCCGGGCATTGCGCAGTTGGCGGACGGTTTGACGCAACTGGGCATCAGCCCGCAACGACGGGTGGTGATCTACGACCGCAATGACGGATTTTGGGCGGCGCGGCTGTGGTGGATGCTGCGCAGTGTCGGCCTGTACAGCCAAGTGCTGGACGGCGGTTTCAGGGCCTGGCAGCGCGCTGGTTTGCCCGAGCAGAGCGGGGCGCAGGCGTCGCAGCCAAGCCAGTGGCTGCCAGCCTTTGTCGAAGGTTTTTGGATCGACCGTGCAGGCGTTGAGGCCGTACTCGCCGGGGAGCGCTCCGCGACCCTGGTCTGTGCCTTGTCTGCCGGTTTGTTCGAGGGCAGCGCCGTGACCCGTTATGCACGTCGCGGGCATATTCCGGGCAGCCTCAATGTGCCAGCCCGCAGTGTGTTCGATGACCACGGTCGCTACCTCGAACCCCATGCTTTGCGTGAGGTGCTGGCGCCGCTGTTGCAGGCCGCGGCACCCGTGGTGGTGTACTGCGGGGGCGGTATTTCTGCTGCCGCGCAGGCGCTGGCCCTTACATTAGTCGGTCGCTGTGACGTCTATATCTACGACGGTTCCCTCCAGGAATGGGCCGCCGACCCGCGCTTGCCAATGACCACCGGAGCAGCTCCGGCCTGACGTCCACGGGCCTTCGGGCACTGGCCAATCAATCCAAGTAGTACCGGGGCTTTGCAGTTCTGGCGCGTTTGCGGCACCGTGCCTGGCAAATAGCGCCGGTGACGGCGGTGCCCGTTAAGGAGCTTTCATGGTCATGTTGTATCGAACTGCCGAGTTATCCCTCCCTCGGTTTTCGCCAAATCTGTTACGCGCCGGCATATTGATGGCCTTTGGTGTGGGCACAACCTTGCTGCCGGCAGGGGCATGGGCCGACAGCCCGGCGGCTTCATCCAATAGCGTTCAACTGGACGCCGTAACCGTAGTCGGCGAGCACGACAGCGGTTATCAGGCCACCTCGGCCTCGGTCGGCGGCTTTGACTCGGCGCCTCTGCTCGACACGCCCGCGGCAATCAGCGTGATCACCGATCAGCAGATCAAGGATCAGCAAGCGCGCCTGCTCAGCGAAGTGCTGCGCAATGATGCCTCCGTGGGCGAAAGCTATGCGCCGATTGGTTATTACGAAAACTTTGAGGTGCGCGGCTTCTCCCTGAATTCGGCCAGCAGCTACAAGATTAATGGGCGCACCATCACCGGCGAGCAAAACGTCGGCCTGGAAAACAAGCAGCAGGTCGAAGTGCTCAAAGGCCTGGCGGGCCTGCAAAGTGGCGTGTCCGAGCCTGGCGGCCTGGTCAACTACGTGACCAAACGCCCGGAAAATGTGCGCTCGGTGACGGTATCGACCACCGATCAGGGCGGTAGCTATTTGGCAACTGATTTGGGTGGCTGGTTCGGCAGCGAGCAGCAGGTGGGTATCCGCACCAACTTGGCCCATGAAGACATCCATTCCTATGTCGACCATGCCGACGGCAAGCGCGATTTTGCCTCGCTGGCGCTGGACTGGAACATCGACCCCAACAGCACGTTGCAACTGAATGCCGAGTACCAGCGCCGTCAACAGCGTTCGGTGCCGGGCTATCAGTTGCTGGGCGGCACTGAGCTGCCCCATCACGTCAACCCACACGATCTGCTGGCTTATCAAAGCTGGTCGAAACCGGTGACCATCAACTCGTTGAACATGGACGGTTTGTACGAGTACCGCTTCAACGAGAACTGGAAAGCCAGCTTCAGCGCCTCGCGCAGCCGGGTGGTGATTGATGACTACAGCACCTTCGCCTGGGGCTGCTACGGCTCGGCCAGTTGCGCCGACGCCGCCGTGCCGAACACTTTCAGCCCTGAAGGCAACTACGACATTTATGACTACCGCAACCCCGATGACACGCGGCGCAATGATGAGGCGCAACTGGCACTCAGCGGCCAGTTCGACACCGGTTCGCTCAAGCACGAACTGACGGTGGGCAGCAGCGCATTTCGCCGGGTGCTCGACAGCCGCCCTGAGTTCAACCAGATGATCGGTTCCGGCACGATTGGCTCCACCCCTGAACCGCTGGACCCGTATGACGGCACCCCGGGCCACACTTACCGCCATCTCGACAGCCGCCAATACGGCGTGTTCGTGACCGACCGCATCAGCTTCAACGAGCAGTGGCAAACGGTGCTCGGCGGGCGGCAGATTCGCCTCGACGAAAAAGCCTATGACAGCGACGGGGCGACCAATCGGCATACCCAACGCTCGGAGTTTTTGCCGCAAGCGGCTTTGATCTACAAGCCATGGCTGGATACCTCGGTGTACCTCAGCTACAGCAAGGGCTTGTCACTGGGCGGCCAGGCGGCCTGGTTCAGCACCAATGCCAGTGAAATCCTCGCACCCACCACCTCGCGTCAAATCGAATTGGGGGTCAAGCACGACTGGCAAAACCTGAGCCTGACTGCCGCGCTGTTCCAGATCAGCCAGGACTACCAGTACAACAAGCCTAACGGCGACGGCACCTTCACCTTCGTGCAGCAGGGCAAGCAGAAAAACACCGGGATCGAGTTATCGGCCAATGGCCACGTGAGCACTAACCTGCAAATCGCCGCCAGTGTTGCCGCCATCCGCGCACGGGTCAGCGACAGCGGCACCGACGCCTATGACGGGCATCAAGCCATCAACGTCCCGAACCTGCGCGCCAGCCTGCACGCTGACTACAGCATTCCGGGGGTGCCGGGGTTGGCCTTACTGGGCGGCGGGCAATACAGCGCCAGCAAATATGCCAATCAGCAGGGCAGCGTCAAAGCCGCCGGTTACACCGTGTTCGATGTCGGCAGCCGCTACAGCACCCGCATCGAAGGTTACGACACGGTGTTTCGCCTGACGGTCGACAACCTGTTCGACAAACGCTACTGGCGTGACGTGGGTGCCTACATGGGCGACGACTACGTATTCCAGGGTGCGCCGCGAACCGCGCGTTTGTCCGCCACGGTGAACTTCTGATTCGGGCAGCACCCCTGGGTGCTGCACCACTTTATTGAGGGCGCAAGAATGTCAAATCTGGAAATCGTCGCCGTGCTGATCAATGTCCTCGGGGTCTGGCTGACCACCCAGCGCATCCGCTGGTGCTGGCCGGTCAGTGTCGTTGCCGTGCTGTTGTATGCGTGGATTTTTTTCGACGCCAAGCTCTATTCCGACACCTTGCTGCAAATCATCTTTGCCTTTCTGCAGGGGTACGGTTGGTGGCGCTGGAGCCAGGGCGGGCTGGATCACGGCAAAGTGCACGTGGCGCGACTGCCATTGCGCGATGCCGTACTGGGCGCGATTGCCGGAGTCATCGGCACCGTGTTGCTGGGCGGCCTGATGTCCAGTTTTACCGATGCCGCTGTGCCGTGGCTGGACGCATCACTGACAGCATTCAGTCTGGTCGCCAGCGTCTGGGCGGCACGTAAATACGTGGCCAGTTGGGCGTTGTGGATAGCCCTGGACGTTGTCTACGTGGGCATGTACTTGAGCAAAGACCTGCAACTGACGGCAGGCCTTTACGCCGGGTTTGTGCTGCTGGCGTTCTATGGCTACCGTAGCTGGAAGCGTGACCTGCTGAGCCAGGAAGCGCAGACCCAAGCCCGTGGATGTGCCAATGCCATTTGATCCCGTGTCCCCTCATTACTTGCGTATTCGTGACGAAATTGCCGCTGACGTCGCCAGCGGGACGCCCTGCGCCGACCACAAATTTCCGTCCGAACGTGAGATGGCCGAGCGTTTTGGCTGCACCCGCGTGACATTGCGCCAAGCGTTGCAGCAACTCGAAGCCGAAGGGGTGGTATACCGGGAAAACCGCCGGGGCTGGTTCGTCAGCCCCCAACGTATTCGCTACGACCCGACGCGCATCACCGGCTTTATGGACTACGTTGCCGCCCAAGGGCGTACGCCATTAACCGAATGCCTGCACGCCGAACTGCGCCCGGCGGGCAGTTGGCTGGCACGGCGGATGGGCTTGGCATCGGCTGACGAGCCGGTGTTTTATCTGCAACGGCGGCGCTGGGTGGATCGGCGCCCGGTGCTCCTGGAATTCAACGCACTGGTCGCCAACTGGTGCCCGGGGTTACTCGATGCTGACCTCAACACCTCGCTGACCACTGTGCTGAGAGAACGTTTTGGCCGTGTCCAGTCGCGCTGCGAACTGGCCATGCACACCGGCACCGTAGACGAGCATCAGGCCGAACTGCTGCAACTCAGTGTCGGCTCCAGCAGCTTGTACCTCGAACGCCTGAACTTTGGTGAAGCCGGCCAACCGGTTGAGTTTGACCAGGAGTTTTGGCGCCCGGACGCCTTGTCCGTGGTCATGGAAACCCGCTACCCGGGTTAACCGCAAAAGATCGCAGCCTTCGTTCCTCGGCAGCTCCTATCAAACACAAAATAAGTGATTGATTCTAAAGGCCCTGTAGGAGCGAGCTTGCTCGCGATCTGTTGATCTTGATCCGGCTTTTGATCTAAGAGGCCCCGTTAAACCACGCTGGCCGAACGCAGGTTTTGCGCAGAGGGTAACCCGGCAGGACGCCGGGTTAGCCGCGACACGGCCAGGGATGGCCGATCGCGGCGGCCCTCGGAGCAAGGCCTGTGGTGAGGGCATGCCGAGCCACAGCGAGGCACCGAGGGGTTGGGGCAAAAAGCGTTTTGCCACTTTGCGCTTTTCAAAGTGGCACGGCGTAAGGCCGGAACCCTAAGTAGCCGTTGCCGCAGCAATGGATATGTACTCAAGTCAAAAGCCCCTCACCCTAGCCCTCTCCCGAAGGAGAGGGAACCGATTGGGGGATGCTGAAGATATTCGGTGGCCTGTTTGCTGCGCGACAGCGCGGCGTCGAAGACGGGGCGGTCACTCTTGTCAAACACAAAATAAGTGATTGATTCTAAAGCCCCTGTAGGAGCGAGCTTGCTCGCGATCTTTTGATCTTGATCTAAGAGCCCCCTCACCCTAGCCCTCTCCCGAAGGAGAGGGAACCGATTGGGGGATGCTGAAGATATTCGGTGGCCTGTTTATTGCGCGACAGCGCGGCGTCGAAGACGATGGCAGCAAACCAATAGCCCTGTGCCGTCCTGGCACAGCGGGTATGAACCCCCGTCACAGCCAATTCATAGACGCTGTCCGGGCTTCAGCGTATGTTTTTGCCATCACCTTCTTAATAGCGATTGACTGCATTTTCCAGGGTATTTCGCCCCCTAAAAGCTGGCGCCCTGCGTCATGGTCAAGGCGTTCGGCTGCCTTCAAGGCAGCACACCCATAGTGAACCTGGAACGTGTTTATTCCCTCGCTGGAGCACTACGCGTGAATAAAAACTATATAGGCGGAGAGTGGGTTACCGGCGTTGATGTGAACGTAAACATCAATCCGTCAGACACCAACGATGTAATCGGTGAGTATGCGCGGGCAGATGCCACGCAGGCGCAAGCGGCGGTTGAAGCGGCGTTTGATGCGCAGGCCGCATGGGCAAAATTTACCGCAGAACAACGCAGTGACGCGCTGGACCGTATCGGCAGCGAGGTCCTCGCGCGTCGCGAAGAACTCGGGCGTTTGCTGGCCCGTGAAGAAGGCAAAACCCTGGCCGAAGGCGTCGGGGAAGTGGTGCGGGCCGGGCGCGTGTTCAAATTCTTTGCCGGGGAAGCCCTGCGTTTGTCGGGTGAACGTTTGCCTTCCATTCGCCCTGGCGTCGAGGTCGATGTACGCCGTGAGCCTGAAGGGGTGATCGGGATCATCACGCCGTGGAACTTCCCCATCGCGATCCCTGCGTGGAAGATCGCCCCCGCATTGGCGTTCGGCAATACCGTGGTCTTCAAACCCGCAGATCTGGTACCGGGCAGTGCCTGGGCGCTGGCCGAAATCATTGTGCGGGCCGGGGCGCTGCCGGCCGGGGTGTTTAACCTGGTCATGGGGCCGGGTTCAAAAGTGGGTGACGTCTTGGCCCATTCGCGCAAAGTGCGCGCGGTGACCTTTACCGGCTCAACCTTCACCGGCCGCCAGGTGGGCCTGGCCTGCATGGAACGGGGCGCCAAGGTGCAGCTGGAAATGGGCGGTAAAAACCCGCTGGTGATTCTGGATGACGCCGATTTGCAGCAAGCCGTGGAAGTCGCGGTGTCCGGCTCGTATTTCTCGACCGGCCAACGCTGTACCGCTTCCAGCCGCTTGATCGTGCAAGACGGCATCCACGACCGTTTTGTCGAGGCCGTGAAGCAACGGCTCGCCGGGCTGCGGGTCGACCATGCGCTGGCCGACGGCTGCGACATGGGCCCGGTGGTGTCCCAGGCGCAACTCAAGCAGGACTGCGAGTACATCGACATTGCGTGCAGTGAAGGCGGCAACCTGGTCTTTGGCGGCGAACGGCTGGAACGTGCAACCCCGGGCTTTTACTTGTCCCCGGCGCTGATTACCGAGACCACCAATGACATGCGCATCAACCGCGAAGAAGTCTTTGGTCCGGTGGCCAGCGTGATCCGGGTCAAGGACTACGAGCAGGCCGTAATGTTGGCCAACGACACCGATTTTGGCTTGTCCTCGGGTATCTGCACCACCTCGCTCAAATACGCCGCTGACTTCAAGCAGCGTTCCGGCGCGGGCATGGTGATGGTCAATGTGGCCACCGCAGGCGTCGACTATCACGCCCCGTTTGGCGGCCGAAAGGCCTCCAGCTACGGCACGCGAGAGCAGGGCAGCTATGCCCGTGAATTTTATACAGGCGTAAAAACCGCCTACACCCTGGCCTGAAGCAATGAATGACATCACTCAAATCAGCGGCACCACACGGGTCTTCGCCATCCTTGCCGACCCGATCCACCACGTGCAGACCCCGCAAGCCATGAACCGGCTGTTTTCCTCGATGGGGCTGGACCAGGTGCTGGTGCCGTTTCATGTGTCGCCGTCTGACCTTGAGCGGGTGGTCAACGGCTTGCGCGGTATCAAGAGCCTTGACGGTTTTATCGTCACGGTGCCGCACAAAACCGCCATTGTTGATCTGTGCGACAGCGTTTCCGAGGCCGCGCGCCTGGTGGGTGCGGTGAACGTTGTGACCCGTACCTGCGACGGCAAATTGCACGGTGAAATCCTTGATGGCGAAGGCTTTGTCAGCGGCTTGCGGCAAGCGGGCATCGAACTTGAAGGCCGCGCGGTGTACCTGGCGGGCGCAGGCGGTGCGGCCAATGCCATCGCTTTTGCCCTGGCAGCCTCCGGGATTGGCTGGCTGACCATCGCCAACCGCAGTCGCGAGAAAGCCACGTCGCTGGTTGACCGTCTCGCCAAGGCGTTTCCTGATCTGCAAGTCACGGTCGGAACCTCCGACCCTTCAGGCTACGACCTGGTAGTCAACGGCACGTCACTGGGGCTCAAGGAGGGCGACCCGCTGCCGTGTGACGTCACGCTGCTCACGGCCGATCAAGTGGTTGCCGAGATCATCATGAAACCAGTCATCACCCCATTATTGGCGGCGGCGCAAAAAGTTGGCTGCCGGATCCACGAAGGCCTGCCTATGCTGCTCTGCCAGATTGAGTTGATGGCAGCGGCAATGTCGTCGAGCAAGAAAGAGTCCTGTCATGAGTGCGTTTGATTACATCATCGTCGGCGGCGGCACCGCAGGCTGCATTCTCGCCAACCGTTTGACTGCCTCCGGCAAGTACCGTGTCCTGGTGC
Source organism: Pseudomonas sp. FSL R10-1350 (assembly GCF_009600525.1). Classification (NCBI taxonomy): domain Bacteria; kingdom Pseudomonadati; phylum Pseudomonadota; class Gammaproteobacteria; order Pseudomonadales; family Pseudomonadaceae; genus Pseudomonas; species Pseudomonas sp. FSL R10-1350. Next base: position 6,855 of record NZ_WIVR01000025.1, on the reverse strand, counting down.
TGGAAGCTGGGGGTGAACCCAAGGGGTTCTGGATTCCGATTCCGGCAGGCTTCAGCAAACTGCTGGTCGACAAACGCTATAACTGGCGTTTCAAGACCCAGGCCGAAGAGAACACCCAAGGCCGCGAAATTGCCGTGCCACGCGGCAAAGGCCTGGGTGGCTCGACCTTGATCAACGGGATGATCTACGTGCGCGGTCAGCCGGGTGATTACGACGCCTGGGAGGCCGCTGGCGCCAAGGGCTGGAACTTCACCACCCTCAAGCCGTACTTCAAGAAGATCGAAAACTATCCGCTGGGCGATCATCGCCGCGGTCATGACGGCCCTATGCACCTCAGCCAGGTGTCCGAGCGCTATCCCATTGCCGACGCGTTCATGCTCGCGGCCAAGCAAGACAATCAGCCGTTCAACAGCGACTACAACAATGAACAGCAGACCGGTTTCGGCTACTACCAGGTGGTCCAGCACCAAGGGCGGCGCTGGAGCGTGGTGGACGGTTACCTGAACCCGGCCCGGCGCAGGCCCAACCTGAGCATTGAAATCCATGCCCATGTGTTGCGGCTGGAGCTCAAGGGCAATCGCTGCACGGGCATCACTTACCGCCAGAATGGCCGGGAAATCACCGTCAACGCGTTGCAGGACGTGATCCTCTGTGCCGGGGCGATCCAGTCGCCACAGATCCTTGAGTTGTCCGGGATCGGTCGTCCGGATGTCCTCGAAAAAGTCGGCATTGCAGTCAAGCACCGGCTGGACGGGGTCGGTGAAAACTACATCGACCACTTTGCCACCCGCCTGAACTGGAAGCTCAAAAACGCGATCACCCTCAACCAAATGGCCCGTGGCTGGCGCTTGGGCATGGCGGTGTTCGAGTACTTCACCCAGCGCACCGGGATTCTGACCCTGGGTACCGGGCTGGTGCACGGGTTTGTCAAAAGCCAGGCGCAGATGCCAACCCCGGACGTGCAGTACTTTGTGGTGCACGCCAGCTACGCCAACGCGGCCGAGCGGATTCTCGACAAGCACCCGGGCATGACCATCGGGGTTAGCCAGTTACGGCCAAAGTCCAAGGGCAGCATCCATATCCAGTCAGCCGACCCGCAAGTCATGCCGGCCATTCGGCCGAACTTCTTGAGCGTCGAAGAAGACCGCCAAAGCCTGATCGAGGGCATGAAAATCGCCCGACGGATCATGCAGCGGCCAGCCATGCAAGCCTTTGTCGAGCTGGAAACCGGCCCGGGCATTGACGTGCAAACCGATGAACAATGGCTTGAATTTGCCCAACGTAACGGCCAGACCATCTATCACCCCATCGCCACCTGCCGCATGGGCGAAGATGCTGACGCCGTGGTCGACTCGTCCCTGCGGGTACGGGGCATGACGGGGTTGCGCGTGGTCGACGCCTCGGTGATTCCGTCAATGGTCTCCGGCAACATCCAGGGCGCGGTCATGGCCGTGGCAGAGCGCGGCGCGGACCTGATTCTGGAAGCGGCTTCGCTGCATTGATAAGCGTCACCCACCTGTAGGAGCGAGCTTGCCTCGCGATCTTTTGACGTTATTCATCAAAAGATCGCAGCCTTCGGCAGCTCCTACAGGCCTTTTTACCCCCCAATAAACTCCTGCATCGCATCCACCAGCGCTTCGTGGAAATAGGCTTTCGAGGGACGGTCAAACAAAATGTGCAAAGCCGGCTGCTGCGCACTGCCCGAGTTGATGACGATGACGTTGATACGCGCCGCCGAGGTTTGCGCCACGGCGCCAAACCCGAAAGCTTCGGCACTCAGGTCGACGCCGCAGAGCTTGGCCATGATCGCGCTCAGGTGCTCGCCACTGAGCTGGAAACAGCCGTGGCTGTCCTGGCGCGGCAGCAGGTAGTTGGCTTGATGGTCCATCTCCCAGCGTGCTTCTTCGTCGGCAATGCGTTCGTCTTGCAGGTGGCTGGCGATCAGCAGGTATTCAGTCTGTGAAAGCCGTACCACCAGGCTGCCGTCAGGTTGGGTGATGGCGCGGTTGGGGGCGGTCGGCAGTTCGAAGCCGCGGCCGCGCAGGTAGTCGGCGCTGTCAGCCCCGCGAAAGCCGACCCGGGGCAGGTCGGTCAAGTCGCTCAGGGCACAGCCAATCAAGGGCACTTGCTGTTGTCTCAGGCTGGTCATGGGTCAAAGCTCCTGGCGCTGGTTTTCAGGGTCAAAGAAGGGCAGGGCGACAACCTCGGCCTGAACGGTCATACCCCCTTCAACACGGATCGGGATGCGTTGTCCCGGCGTGCTCTGGTTGATGCCCGCGTAGGCCAGGCCAATGATCTTGCCCAGGCTGGCGGAGTATTCACAGGAGGTGACGCTGCCGCTGATGTCCGGGCCGTTAAGCACCAAATGCCCTTCAAGCGGTTGCGCGCTGTCTTTGGGCAAGCTGAAGCCCACCAGTTTGCGCTTGAGCGGTTGGGCCTCGAGGATGTCCACCGAGCGCCGCCCGACGAAGAAGGGTTTGTTGCGACTCACCGCCCAGCCCATGTCGATTTCTGCCGGGTGGGTCATGCCGTCGGTGTCCTGGCTGATGATTACGTGGCCTTTCTCAAGGCGCAGCAAGCGCTGGGTTTCAACGCCAAACGGTCGAATATCAAATGCTTTGCCGGCGCTGATCAGGGCATCCCAGAGCGCCAGCCCGTGACGGGCCGGAACGTGGATCTCATACCCCAGCTCGCCGACAAAACCGACCCGCAGCAAGCGCGCTGCAATCCCGGCCACCGTGCCTTGGCGCACGCCCAGATACGGGAAGGCACTGGCACTTAAATCGAGGTCAGAACAGAGCAGTTCGAGGACTTTGCGTGAGTCCGGCCCGGCTACGTTGACCGCGCAAATGGCGGCGGTCACGTTGGTGATGTCGACGTCCAGACGCCATTGCGCGTTCCACTTCAGCATCTGCTGGTAAATGCGGTCTACGCCGCTGGTGGTGGCGGTGACGTAAAAGTGTTGCTCGGCAAAGCGTGCGCACACGCCATCATCAATCACCACCCCATGCTCGTTGGTCATCAGCGCATAGCGCGAGCGCCCCACGGGCTGCTTGATGAAGGCAAAGGTGTACAGGCGGTTCAACAGCTCAGCGGCATCCGGGCCGCGCACATCGAGGCCGCCCAGGGTCGACACGTCAATGATGCCGACCTTGTTGCGCACGTGCAGGGCTTCGGCCTGCACGCAGGCTTCGCGGTCTTTGGCCGCGCCGTAGTAGGCCGGGCGTTGCCATATACCGGCCGGCATCATTTTCGCGCCTGCCCGCACATGGCGGATGTGCATGGGTGTTTGGCGATACGGGTCAAACGCGCGACCGGCCACATGGGCGAGTTTTTCTGCCACAAACGGCGGCCGTGCGGTGGTGACCCCGGTCTCGCTGATATTGCGTTGCGTCGCCCAAGCCACCAGGCGCGCAGTGGGCAGTGCCGAGTGACGGCCTTGGGACGGGCCCATGCCCACGGTGGAGTAGCGTTTGACCAGTTGCACGTCGCGATAGCCGATGCGCGTGGCGTTGACGATGTCGGCCACTTGCAGGTCTTCGTCAAAGTCGACGAAGTCTTTGCCCTTGGGGTGCGGGAATATCGGCCAGCTGAAGTTGACTGGCGCTTCTGCCCGCCACCGTTCAGGGGCTGCATCTGCGCTCAGGCCGAGTGCCCGTGCCGCAGCGGCACCGGCACGGGCGCCGTCGGCGAGTACGTTGTCGAGTAAGTGGCGGCCATTGACGGACCCGGCAACCTGCAAGTTTTGCGGTAGCCCGCTGAGGGTGAACTCGGCGCGCTGGTCGTCATAGGCCAGTTTTCCGCCCGCCTGGCACAGCAGTTGATAGACCGGCATATAGCCTGCCGACATGCACAACAGATCGCACTCCAGACGTTTGCCGCTGTCAGCCACGCGGCCCTGGGCGAGGATGGTGCGCACCTCGACCCCGGTCACGTGGCGCATGCCTTTTTCGTGCAGGGCTTCGTACACGGTGCTGTTGTTCAGGCACGGGATTTTGCGTTGCAGCAAGGCTTCACGCAGCGCCGGATTACCCGGCGCGGCCCGCAGGTCGATCAGCGATGCAACCTCCACGCCTTGCTCATGCAAATCCAGCGCGGCCAGATACCCGTCGTCATTGCCGGTCAGTACCACGGCACGTTGGCCGGGCTTGACCGCATAGAGTTTCATCAGGCGTTGGGCGGCACTGCTCAGCATCACCCCCGGCAGGTCGTTGTTGCGAAAGATCACCGGCTGATCGAACGACCCGCTGCACACCAGGCATTGGCTGGCCCGCACCTTGTACAGGCGTTTGCCCTGAATCACCGGCAGGTAGTTGTCGGTGAACCAGGCGTTACAGGTCGCCTCGGTGAGCACTTTAATATTGGCGTGCTGCACCACTTGCGCCAGCAGCGAATGGCGCACAGCGTTGGCCTGCATGCCTTCAATGTCGAAGCGGGCATAGGTCAGTGAGCCACCGAGCACCGCTTGCTGCTCGATCAGCAGCACCTTGGCCCCGGCATTGGCGGCCGTCAACGCGGCTTGCAAACCGGCAGGTCCGGCGCCGATCACCGCCAGATCCGTGAATAAATACGCCTTGTCGTAGTACTCGGGGGTGAAATTCAGGTCGAGCCCACCCAGCCCGGCTTTTTTGCGAATCATCGGCTCCCAGAGCTTCCACATGCCCTTGGGCTTGTAGAACGAGCGGTAGTAGAACCCCACCGGCATGAATTTGGAAAACTTGCCCAGCCAGGCGTCGCGGTCATGGTCCAGGCTGCCGTTGACGTTTTGCGCGCTGACCTGCAAACCCGACGTCAGCGGGCAGGCATCGGCCAGCACGTTGGGTTCTTTGGGCAATTGCACCAGACTGTTGGCGTCTTGCCCGGCCATGGTCAGCGGGCCACGGGGGCGATGGTATTTGAACGAGCGGGAGAGCAGAAACCGGCCGTTGGCCAGCAGCGCACTGGCAATGCTGTCACCTTGCAGGCCCTGGTAACGCTCGCCATCGAAGGTGAAGTCCAGCGGCTGATGACGGTCGATCAGCAGGCCCATCGGGGCGGGGAGGCGGTTCATCCTGCAATCTCCTTGGCGGCGGTACTGAACTCGACACGGCGTGTAAACAGCTCTTTGGGGTCGAAGGTGCGCAGTACTTCATCGCTGACGGTGTGGCGCTCGGCGATAAACCAGTAGCTGGACGGCGTGTGCATCCACCATTCGCGCACCACCCCGGCGAGGTTTTCGCTGTTGAACACGTAGTCGGCCCATTCGCCATCGCTGCAGGTGGTCGGATCTGGCATGACCTTGAACTCGCCGCCGTAGGTGAACTCACTGATATTGCGCGGCCCGTTGAGCGGGCACATCATGATTTTCATTGCGTGCTCCGGGTCAGTGGCTGGCCGCCGTGGCGCCCATTTCGTTGACTTGCTGGAAGGTTGAAAAACGTTCGAGGGCGAACGGTTTGATCAGCTCGGGCACCTTGCCGCCGCTGGCAACCAGCTCGGCCATGGTCTTGCCGCAGATGGGCGTGGCCTTGAAGCCCCACGTGCCCCAACCGGCGTCGAGGTAGTAATTTTTTACCGGCGACAAGCCCATGATCGGGCTGTAGTCGGGGGTCATGTCGGTGCTCCCGGCCCATTGGCGCATCAGTTTGGCGTTGGCCAAAAAAGGGAACATCTCGATGGCGTGGGCCAGTAGGCTTTCTTTCAAGTCCAGGGTCGAGCGGGTGTTGTACAGCGGGTAGGGGTCGGAGCCGCCACCGAACACCACTTCGCCACGGCTGGTTTGCTGCACGTAACAGTGCAGTGCCGACGAACTCACCAGCGGGTCGAGAAACGGCTTGAAAGGTTGCGTGACCATGGCTTGCAACGGGAAGGTCTGAATCGGCGAGCGGATCCCGGCTTTGGCCATCAGCAGCGAGCTGTGTCCGGCAATGGCCTGCACGGCGCAACCGCAGCGTATCGTCCCGCGATTGGTTTTGACGGCGGTGATTGCGCCGTTCTCGATCACCAGGTCCTGAACCTCGGTCAGTTGATGAATCTCCACCCCGCGCTTGGCCGCCTGCTTGGCATAACCCCAGGCCACGGCATCGTGACGGGCGGTGGCGCCGTCGATGTGCCACAGCCCGGCGAGCACCGGCAGATGGCCGGGATCAAGGTTGAGGGTGGGCACCAGTTCGCGGATCTGCTGGCGGTCAATCATCTCGCTGCGCCCGCCAAAGTGCTTGTTGACCTCGGCCCGCTGGCGGAACGAACGCACGGTGGCATCGGTGTGGGCCAGCGTCAGTTGGCCGCGCTCCGAATACATGATGTTGAAATCGAATTCGTTGGACAGCGACTGGAACATCCGCACTGACTCGGCGTAAAACTTCACGCCTTCGCTGGTCAGGTAGTTGGAGCGAATGACTGCCGTGTTGCGCGCCGTATTGCCGCCCCCCAGATAGGCCTTTTCGAGTACCGCGATATTGCTGATGCCGTGGTATTTGGACAGGTAATAAGCGGTGGCCAGGCCATGCCCGCCCGCGCCGATGATGACCACGTCATAGCTGGGTTTGAGCGCCTTGGGCGGCGGTAAGTCGACCTCTACCGGGTACTCCGAACTCAGCCCGTATTTCAAGAGATTGAAGGGCATACGGCCTCCGACAGGCAGCGTTGCGCCTGTGATTGGTTAAGGGCAGCGGTCACGGTGTTTTTCATCAGAAAAGCGATGGTCATCGGGCCGACGCCGCCGGGCACCGGGGTGATGGCCGCGACGCGGGTCAGTGCGCTGTCGAAATCCACATCGCCGACCAGGCGGCTGCGTCCGTTGTCATCGATGCGGTTGATGCCGACATCAATCACCACGGCGCCGGGCTTGAGCCAATCGGCGTCGATCAGGCGCGG
>NZ_WIVR01000254.1:0-235 GCF_009600525.1 Pseudomonas sp. FSL R10-1350 | reverse complement strand
TGCCTGGAGCGATGTTGAAACCGGGTACATGGGCCTTGATGGCACTCAACAGTTCATCCCGGCTGAAAGGCTTGGTCAAAAATTGATCAGAGCCCACTATTCGTCCCTTGGCTTTATCAAACAGCCCGTCTTTGGACGACAGCATAATGACCGGCGTCAAGTTGAACGCCCGGTTGTTTTTGATCAACGCGCAGGTCTGATAACCGTCCAGACGCGGCATCATGATGTCGACAAA
>NZ_WIVR01000253.1:0-237 GCF_009600525.1 Pseudomonas sp. FSL R10-1350 | reverse complement strand
GCCATAACCCGCCTCGTTGTCGGCGCGGATATACACCTGGGTGTTGCTGTCCTGCGCCACCACCTGGCCGACCTTGGCCTGCAACTCTTCAAGGCTGACGGCGCTGTCGGTCTGGTTCTTGGTGTCCAGCTCATTGCCCAGGTTCCAGTAGTAGCCGCCTTCGGCCTTGACCGACAGAGTGAGGATTTTTTGCTGGCTGTCATTGACCAGCGCTTCACTGGCCACTTTCGGCAGTTC
>NZ_WIVR01000252.1:0-237 GCF_009600525.1 Pseudomonas sp. FSL R10-1350 | reverse complement strand
ATCGTCAAGATTAAATTCCAAAATCCCTGTCTGCTCACGCAGACAGGGATTTTGTTTTTGTGCTCGAAAAAACATTGAGCATCACCCCGCAACAAACAATCGATACACCCAGCGAAAATCCCCAACCTGCACTGGACACCCCCGCCCAGGCCCCCACGCTCTTGCAGCTTGCAGCTTGCAGCTTGCAGCTTGCAGCTTGCAGCTTGCAGCTTGCAGCTTGCAGCTTGCAGCTTGCAG
>NZ_WIVR01000251.1:0-238 GCF_009600525.1 Pseudomonas sp. FSL R10-1350 | reverse complement strand
CCCTTTGCTGGAGCCAACAGAGGTGACGGTGAAGAAGCGATATGTAAAAACGGGTACGTCAGAGGAGCTGGTTAGCACACGCACTGGAGAGGTCCGCCAAACCGCTGCGATCTACACCGTAGACGAGCGTGACGACGCCTCTTTCGTGAAGGTCTTCGCCGCTGGAGTAGCCGCTGCATTCGACCTTGGCCGCACTGCATCTAGGGTATTCCAGCTAGTCCTGCAGGAATACGAACGA
>NZ_WIVR01000250.1:0-240 GCF_009600525.1 Pseudomonas sp. FSL R10-1350 | reverse complement strand
ACCGTTACACAGATCGGAGTTAGAACTGACTTCAAAGATACCCCGAAGCCAGGGTCTCCATTTCCCCCGAAAACTGACCTAACCATCGGATTCACCATTTTCGGTGGTCGACTCGTGACGCTGAGCCCTTCCGTTGGATTTCTCGGTGATATGTACTGGCCATCATGTGACTATGACCTGAGTAGTGTGTCGGTGGACGGAAATAAGGCTATTCCACTCACTCCTGTTGAGGATCCAGGC
>NZ_WIVR01000249.1:0-245 GCF_009600525.1 Pseudomonas sp. FSL R10-1350 | reverse complement strand
GCGGGATAGTGTTCAGTTGTCCCGATCATTGTTGTTGTGCTCCTGAATGGTAGGAAGTGCAGCGTTCATTCAGGTAATTGCAGGGGATGTGCCAACCCTGTGTTGCAGGTAATTCCATATCTTTCAATGGCTTGCAAATGGTTGGTTTTTTCGGTGCATGCAGATTGCATGATCAGGGGCAAAACAGGCGGGCGTAATGCATTGAAACAATTTGCCCGGAGCAGGCGCAGGTAAAAAAAACGGGA
>NZ_WIVR01000248.1:0-247 GCF_009600525.1 Pseudomonas sp. FSL R10-1350 | reverse complement strand
GGCTTGACGCTCATGCGCTGCGCCGTGTTTTGCAGCAATTCCCTGGACATGATTTTGTAGGCGCGTTGGCGCACCTCGCCGAACGGCGTCGGATCGGCCACGCTGTCGTCCACGTACAGCGACAGCAGGCGGCCAACCTGCGGCGTTTCCTGATGGCGTCGCAGCTGTTCGGCGACAAAGGACTGTTTCGCACCCGTGCGGCTCTCGTCCTCAAGTTTTTTCATGTGGAAGGCCATCGCGTCGACCA
>NZ_WIVR01000247.1:0-251 GCF_009600525.1 Pseudomonas sp. FSL R10-1350 | reverse complement strand
ATGTAAAGCTTTTCAACATGTTTTTCGAAATTCAAACCACTTTGGAGATTAGATGGCCTAAATTCTTTTTCGACTTCACTTACACTCATAATTGTGTGAACTATTGAGCCCCACCAAATAATCTCCATAAAGTTATCATAGCCAAAATTCTTTTTTGAAATTCGGTATATTTTAGCGTAATCAACATCTCCATTGACATCACTAATATTTTGAGAAAAAAAATCATTTTTTACAAAATCAATTTGATTGTT
>NZ_WIVR01000246.1:0-252 GCF_009600525.1 Pseudomonas sp. FSL R10-1350 | reverse complement strand
CTTCCAGGGCGTCTTGCACCTGAGAAATAGCCGCCAGGTCGCGCAGCACTTCGCTGGCTTCTTCGCTCATCGCATATTCGCGACGGGTCAGACCGAAACCACTCAGGAGACCGCGGCACCACTCACCCAGCGCGGCAGCGCGCTCGGGCAGCGGAGCATCGTCGGTCGGCAACAACAGTACGACAGTCATGTCGTCACTGGTCAGTTCACCTTTGACCATCTCTTGCAAACCGATCAGGGCATTGCGTACGT
>NZ_WIVR01000245.1:0-252 GCF_009600525.1 Pseudomonas sp. FSL R10-1350 | reverse complement strand
GGCGCAGCGGACGGGACTCGAACCCGCGACCCCCGGCGTGACAGGCCGGTATTCTAACCGACTGAACTACCGCTGCGTATCGCTCGGACTTGCGTCCGTTTGAATCTTTTAAAACCGTTGATCGAGAAGCTTCGGTGCTTTTCAATCGCAAGCCAGGCCAGCCTGACTTGTACAGATATGGCGCAGCGGACGGGACTCGAACCCGCGACCCCCGGCGTGACAGGCCGGTATTCTAACCGACTGAACTACCGC
>NZ_WIVR01000024.1:0-66095 GCF_009600525.1 Pseudomonas sp. FSL R10-1350 | reverse complement strand
GCGGGAGGCGAATTCTACAGCGTTACACGCTGCTGTCAACACCTCATTTCCTGCTTCGATGAATTGAAGCTGGCACCATCAAAATCATCCAACTCATTGATATTCAAAGAGTTTTCCGTTTCGACTACGCCGGAAGTGGGCGCATTATAGGCTAATAAAATGCGCCGTCCAGCACTAATTTCAGTTTTATTCAGCTTTTAGCGTAATTCGCGCAAAAGACTTCTTGCCAGCCTGGCAAACGTGAGTCGAACCCACTGCATATATATAGGAGCGATCAACCACCTCACCATCTATACGCACACCACCCGAGCCCAGCAAATCCCGCGCAACCGCAGAGTTCTTCACCAAGCCTGCTTTATTAAGGACGGCCGCAATCGGCATGTCTTCTGCCGACACGAGTTCAATCTCAGGCAAGTCATCCGGCAACTCGCCATCCTTCATCCGGTTACCCGCACCGCGATGAGCATTAGCTGCCGCCTCTTCACCATGGAAGCGCGCCACAATCTCTTCAGCCAGCTTGATCTTGATGTCACGCGGATTAGCCCCCGACTCAACATCAGCACGCAAAGCATTGATTTCGTCCATCGAACGGAAGCTCAGCAATTCGAAGTAACGCCACATCAACGCATCCGGAATAGAAACCAGCTTGCTATACATCACGCCCGGCGCTTCCTGGATCCCGACGTAGTTACCCAAAGACTTGGACATCTTCTTAACACCGTCCAACCCCTCAAGCAGCGGCATCGTCACGATGCACTGAGCTTCCTGGCCGTAGCCGCGCTGCAACTCACGCCCCATCAGCAAGTTGAACTTCTGGTCAGTACCACCCAGCTCAACATCAGCCTTCAGCGCAACAGAGTCATAACCTTGCACCAACGGATAAAGGAACTCATGAATAGCGATTGGCTGGTTGGTGGTGTAGCGCTTGTCGAAGTCATCGCGCTCGAGCATACGAGCAACGGTGTATTGAGACGTCAGACGAATAAAGTCAGCAGGCCCCATTTGATCCATCCAGGTGGAGTTGAACGCCACCTCGGTCTTGGCCGGATCAAGAATCTTGAAGACTTGGGTTTTATAAGTCTCGGCATTATCGAGCACTTGCTCACGCGTCAGCGGCGGACGCGTAGCACTCTTGCCACTTGGATCGCCAATCATCCCGGTGAAGTCCCCAATAAGGAAAATCACCTGATGCCCCAGATCCTGGAACTGGCGCAGCTTATTAATAAGTACGGTGTGCCCCAAGTGCAGATCCGGCGCCGTCGGGTCGAAACCTGCCTTAATACGCAACGGCTGGCCGCGCTTGAGTTTCTCGACCAATTCAGACTCGACCAGCACCTCTTCGGCACCACGCTTGATTAGCGCTAGCTGCTCTTCAACCGACTTCATATCAGACCCGTAAGGCTCAAATTCAAAAAGGAACCAACCATACAAGATCAGAGACTAATTACAAGTTCTGCCCGGCATACGGCGACCATCCGCCCAGGAAAGGTTCGTCGACTTGCTTCAAGGGTGATTTGGTTATATTTTATACAGTTATTTCATCTTTACCGTGTCAGTCATCTTTTCCAATTCATCCTTTATTCAAAGTCAAATTATCTATGACCAGTCAACCGCCTAAAGCGCCACCGCTTTATCCGAAGACCCACCTGCTTGCCGCAAGTGGTATCGCCGCCCTTTTAAGCTTGGCCCTGTTGGTTTTCCCATCGAGCGAAGTAGAAGCAAAAAGAACAACCCTGAGCCTCGAACTGGAAACCCCTGCCGAGCAACTCAAGCAAGACCAAGGCAGCGAAGAGCTGGTCCAGACGACCAACGACGCTACCCCAGCGCCTTTTGCTCAAATAGAACAGCCAGACAGCACCCCTGAAGCCACCGCCAAAGTCGAAGAACCCAAAGCCCCAAACCATCGTGAAGTGGTCGTCACCAAAGGCGATACGCTGTCTACTCTATTCGAAAAAGTAGGCCTGCCCGCGTCCTCCGTTCATGAAATTTTGGCCAGCGACAAACAAGCCAAGCAATTCAGCCAGCTCAAACACGGCCAGAAACTTGAGTTTGAAATGGGCCCTGACGGTCAGCTAAACAACCTGCACAGCCAAGTAAGTGATCTTGAAACCATTACCCTCACCAAAAGTGCCAAGGGCTATACGTTTCGCCGCGTGACCGCACAACCGACTCTCAAATCCGCCTACGTACACGGCGTTATCACCAGCTCATTGTCTGCCTCCGGCCAGCGTGCAGGCTTGCCGCACAGCATGACCATGCAAATGGCCAAGGTATTCGGCTACGACATCGACTTCGCTCAGGACATCCACCCTGGCGACCAGTTCGAAATCATCTACGAGCAAAAAGTGATTAACGGCAAGAGCGTCGGCACCGGCAACATCCTGTCTGCCCGCTTTACCAACCGCGGCAAAACCTACACCGCAGTGCGCTACACCAACAAGCAAGGCATCAGCAATTACTACACCGCTGACGGCAACAGCATGCGCAAAGCATTCATCCGTACTCCGGTTGATTTTGCCCGTATCAGCTCGCGATTCTCTTCAGGCCGCAAGCACCCCATCCTGAACAAAATCCGTGCCCACAAAGGCGTCGATTATGCGGCTCCGCGCGGCACACCGATCAAGGCAACGGGCGATGGCAAAGTCTTCCTTGCAGGCCGCCAAGGTGGTTACGGCAACACCGTCATCATCCAGCACGGCAACACCTACCGCACCCTGTACGGGCACATGCAAGGCTTCGCCAAAGGCATTAAAACCGGTGGCACAGTGAAGCAAGGCCAAGTGATTGGTTACATCGGTACAACGGGCCTGTCCACCGGACCGCACCTGCATTACGAGTTCCAGGTCAATGGCGTTCACGTAGACCCGCTTGGCCAAAAGCTGCCAATGGCCGACCCGATCGCAAAAGCAGAGCGCACCCGCTTCCTGCAACAAAGCCAACCGTTAATGGCCCGCATGAACCAAGAGAAAGCCACTCTCCTGGCTTCGAGCAAGCGCTAAGCCATGGCTCTCTATATAGGCGTAATGTCCGGCACCAGCCTGGACGGTCTGGACATTGCACTTATAGAGCTGGGAGCGAGCATCAAACTGCTCGCCACCCACTACACGCCCATGCCAGACGCACTGCGCAGTGAACTACTGGGCTTGTGCAGCAGCGGACCAAACGAAATAGCCCGTTGTGCCATCGCTGAAAACCATTGGGTCGAACTGGCCGCTCAGGGCATCAATAGCCTGCTCAAGCAGCAGCAGCTATCGCCCAATGCCATCCGCGCCATTGGCAGCCATGGCCAAACGATCCGGCACGAGCCTGCACAAGGTTTCACCGTCCAGATCGGCAACCCTGCCTTGCTGGCCGAGCTCACCAATATCTGCGTAGTGAGTGATTTCCGCCGTCGCGACGTAGCCGCTGGCGGCCAAGGCGCGCCACTGGTTCCAGCCTTCCATGAAGCCTTGTTTACCGATGATGTAGGCTACCGGGCCGTATTGAACGTAGGAGGCTTCAGCAATTTAAGCCTGATTACTCCTGAAAACCCCGTCGCAGGGTTCGACTGCGGCCCGGGGAATGTTCTGCTGGATGCTTGGACACAAACGCAACGCAATGAACTCTATGACCGAAATGGCCAATGGGCAGCCAGTGGCAAGGTCGCCCCTCCTCTGCTTAGCACCTTGCTGAATGACCCCTTCTTCCTAACAAAGGGCCCAAAGAGTACAGGCCGCGAGGTGTTTAACCTCCCATGGTTGCAGAATCACCTGAGCGCGCTTCCGGCCTTTGCCGCAGAAGATGTTCAGGCCACCCTGCTGGAGCTCACCGCGCAGACTATCGTGCAGTCACTGCAGGCAGCCCAAGCGCATACCAGCGAACTGTTGGTATGCGGGGGTGGCGCGCATAACGGTGCATTGATGGCCCGCCTCGCTCAGTTACTGGAGCAAACACAAGTCAGCAGCACCCAGGCCAAAGGCGTTGACCCAGACTGGGTTGAGGCGATGGCCTTTGCATGGCTTGCGCACTGCTGCCTTGAAAACATCCCCACCAACCGCCCAAGCGTCACCGGGGCACGCGGCCTGCGTGTTCTGGGCGCTATATACCCTGCCTGATCGCAGACAGCAAAACGCCGCGATTCGACGCGGCGTTAAGGGTGTTGCAGGTATCGCGAAATTAAATCGAGAACGATGATCCGCAACCACAGGTCGTGGTCGCATTCGGGTTCTTGATGACAAAGCGCGAACCTTCCAGGCCTTCCTGATAATCCACCTCGGCACCTGCCAAGTACTGGAAGCTCATCGGATCGACCACCAGGCTTACGCCTTCGCGCTCAACGATGGTGTCATCGTCGGCCACGTCTTCATCGAAAGTAAAACCATACTGAAAACCGGAACAACCGCCGCCCGTTACAAATACGCGCAACTTCAAACGATCATTACCCTCTTCATCGACCAGGCTCTTCACCTTGTGCGCAGCACCTTCGGTGAATTGCAAAGCCGTGGGGGTGAAGGATTCGACGCTCATGCTGACTATCTCCCGGCGCTATGCCGCCATAATGCGTGATGAAGCGCATTATCCGCTTCTCCTAGAAAAGCGGTCAACTATTAAGGGAGCAGCGGCAAGCTTCAAGCTACAGGCTTGCCGCGCACAACGTGAAGCTTACAGCTGCTCTTACGGCAACATCCCGGCGTGAGACAAGCCCAGGCGCTCATCCAGACCGAACAGAATGTTCATGTTCTGCACCGCTTGGCCAGAAGCCCCTTTAACCAGGTTATCGATAACCGACAACACCACGACCAAGTCACCGTCCTGTGGGCGATGCACCGCGATACGGCATACGTTCGCCCCGCGCACACTGCGGGTTTCCGGGTGGCTGCCGGCAGGCATCACGTCAACAAAAGGCTCGTTGGCATAACGCTTTTCGTACAACGCCTGCAAGTCGACCGAACGATCCACCACAGTGGCGTAAAGCGTGGAATGAATACCACGAATCATCGGCGTCAGATGTGGGACGAAGGTCAAACCCACGTCTTTACCTGCAGCACGACGCAGGCCCTGACGAATTTCTGGCAAATGGCGATGCCCTTTTACCGCATAAGCTTTCATGCTTTCGGACGTCTCGGCATACAACGAGCCGACACTAGCACCGCGCCCGGCACCGCTGACACCCGATTTACAGTCAGCAATCAGCACAGAGGTATCCGCCAGCCCGGCTTCCAGCAACGGCAAAAAGCCCAGTTGTGCGGACGTTGGATAGCAGCCCGGCACCGCAATCAGGCGGGCCTGTTTGATTTGCTCGCGGTTAACCTCAGGCAAACCATAAACAGCTTCCTTCAACAACTCTGGCGCGCCGTGCGGCTGACCGTACCACTTGGCCCATTCATCCGCGTCCTGCAAGCGGAAGTCTGCAGACAGGTCGATCACCTTGGTGCCAGCCGCCAGCAATTCGCCAGCCAGTGCGTGAGCAACGCCGTGAGGCGTGGCGAAAAACACCACGTCGCAGGCCGCCAATGTCTGAGTGTCCGGCACGCTGAACGCCAGGCCGTCATAGTGACCGCGCAGGTTCGGGTACAGATCGGCAACTGGCAGGCCCGCCTCGGATCGAGAAGTGATGGCAACCACTTCAGCTTGCGGATGCTGTGCCAGCAAACGCAGTAATTCGACACCGGTGTAACCCGTGCCGCCGACAATACCGACCTTGACCATAACCTGCCCTCAACGAACCCACTGGAAAGCCCTCGATAATAGGGACACCGCGCCCCTGCGACAACCGTCAAGGTGACTCTCAGACGCTCTACTACTACTATTTGGTCTACCGTGAACCTGGGAATAACTAAAAATGCTTTATCTATGGATCAAAGCCTTCCACATCATCAGCATCGTCTGTTGGTTTGCAGGCCTGTTTTACCTGCCTCGCCTCTTTGTTTACCACGCACAAAGCGAAGATTCCGTCAGCAAAGAAAGATTTAGCCTCATGGAACGCAAGCTGTATCGCGGCATCATGGGCCCTGCAATGATCGCCACACTGATCTTCGGCGGCTGGCTGCTCTACCTGACCCCGGGCTTTCTCAGCCAAGGGTGGATGCACGCCAAACTGACCCTGGTGTTTCTGCTGATCGGTTATCACCACATGTGTGGCGCTCAGGTAAAACGCTTTGCCCGTGGCGAGAACACACGCAGCCACGTGTTTTATCGCTGGTTCAACGAAGTCCCTGTTTTATTCCTGCTGGCCATCGTCATCCTGGTGGTGGTCAAACCGTTCTGAATTCAACTCTCCCAACCTTGAGGTTATCCAATGTCACTGCCTGCCTTGCTGGATCAACGCTTGCGCCTGCCGGTAGTTGCCGCGCCCATGTTTCTGATTTCCAACCCGCAACTCGTCCTGGCGTGTTGCCGCAATGGCGTCGTGGGCAGCTTTCCGGCGCTCAATCAACGTGACAGCAGTGGTTTCAAAGCCTGGCTTGAAGAGATCGAAGCCGGGCTGGCGACATTGGAAAACCCGGCGCCCTACGCCGTTAACCTGATTGTGCACAACAGTAACCCACGACTGCAGGCGGATCTGGCGATTTGCATCGAGCATAAAGTGCCCATCGTCATCACCAGCCTGGGTGCGGTTAAAGAGGTCGTTGATGCCGTCCACAGTTATGGCGGGCTGGTTTTCCACGACGTAACCACCCGCCGCCATGCCGAAAAAGCCGCAGAAGCGGGCGTTGATGGCCTGATTGCTGTGGCCGCAGGCGCCGGTGGCCATGCTGGCACCTGGAGCCCGCTCGCGCTGGTGGCAGAGATTCGTCAGTTCTTCGATAAAACCCTTTTGCTGGCCGGTTGCATCAACCACGGCCACGAAATTTTGGCCGCTCAAGTGTTGGGCGCGGACCTCGCTTACTTGGGTACACGCTTTATCAGCACTCAGGAAAGCCATGCCCCTGACGCATACAAAGAGATGCTAGTGGCCTCCCATGCCGCCGACATCATCCACACTGCGGCGGTATCGGGCGTACCCGCCAGTTTCATGCGTCAAAGCCTTGAGAATGCAGGTTTTGATCTGGCAGCCCTTAAAACCCAGGGCGAAGTAAAACTCAAGCCGCTCACTGACGAAGCCAAAGCCTGGAAAACCGTATGGTCCGCGGGTCAGGGTGTAGGAGAAATCACCGATCTCCCGACAACCGAGCAATTAATTACCCGCATGGACGAGGAGTACCGCACAGCGTTAAGCCTTACCTCACAACTGGCCCAGCATTGGCCGCGACACTGACACCTCGAAGCCCGCCCACCCGGCGGGCTTTTTTAAAGACACACCGACAAGGAAGCCACCATGCCAGAACCGAGCCTGGGCAATACACCCTCAGAAACACCTTTCGCCACGCTGGACCCTCTGGGGTTCGACGGTCGCATCGGCCGTTTGCGATTTTTGGTCTGGAGCACCGTGATCACCCTCATTGCTATCGTGACCGGGGTATTGGTACTGCTGGCCGTCAATGTTTCACCCACATTGGGAATTACCTGCGGCGCAACACTGGCCATTGCTTATGCGTTCATTAGCCTGAGAATTGGCGCCCAGCGCCTGCATGACCTCAATTGGTCCGCCTGGATGTTGCTGCTTCATCTGGTACCGATGGCCAACCTGGTACTCGCGGTCATGATGCTCCTGATGCCCGGCACAGAAGGCCCGAACAAATACGGCCCGCCGCCACCGCCCAACAGCCGCTCAGTCACCATCGGCGCGTGGATCATCATTTTCTTCATCGGTTTGAGCCTGTTCGTGATGGCGGCGCTCTTCGCTTTAGGCTTAATGGCAACGTTGATCAACGCAGCCACCAGCAACACCCTGTAAACTGCGCAGCTAAATGAACGCGTTAACGCCAGGGACATCATTGTCACCGGACTGTACCGTTGCGATGGAGAGAAACATGACCCGTTACGCTTTGATCACTGGTGCTTCCAGCGGCATTGGCCTGGCCCTGGCAGAAGCACTTGCCCGCCGCGGGCGCAGCCTCATCCTTGTAGCGCGTCAGCGCGATGCGCTGGAAAGCATTGCGCTTGAGTTGACCCAGCGTTTCGGTGTCGAGGTGTTGTTCCGCGCCTGTGACTTGGGCGAACCCCTGCGCCTGTCCGGCTTTTTGCTGGAGCTGGAGGAAGGTGACCGGCAAATCGACCTGCTGATCAACTGCGCCGGCATTGGCACTTGCGGGCCATTCCTCGCCCATGACTGGAGCGCCGAGCAAGACCTGATCGAGCTCAACATCCTTGCCCTGACCCGCATGTGCCATGCCATTGGCAACATGATGGCCGTGCAGGGTGGCGGGCAAATCCTCAACGTCTCATCGATCGCCGCCTACCAGCCCGGCCCGTGGCTCAGCACCTACTTCGCGAGTAAAGCCTATGTACTGCATTTCTCGGAAGGCTTGCGCGAAGAAGTGAAAAAAACCGGCATCAAAGTCTCAGTGCTGTGCCCCGGAGTCACCCGCACCGGCTTTTTCGACGCGGCGAACATGAACCCGGAAGCCGTCAAACGTAATAAAAGTGCCCTGAGCCCTGAAGAAGTTGCCCTTTACACCGTGCGCGCACTCGACAAGAACAAGGCGATTATCATGCCCGGCTGGCGCAACCGCTGGCTCACGCGCATGCCACGCCTGCTTTCTCGCTGGCTGACCCGCAAAATCGCAGCCTCAGTGAACAAATCTTACTGCCCGCGTTAACGAGACTGGGCGTAATCGGTGTCCGTGAGTACACTCAGACCGGACTTCACTCACGGAGACAACGCTTTGGATACTCTGTTCACCAAAATCATCAACCGTGAAATACCGGCCAAGATCATCTACGAGGATGATCAAGTGCTGGCTTTTCACGACATTGCCCCCCAAGCGCCGATTCACTTTTTGGTCATTCCAAAAAAACACATCGCCACCCTCAATGACCTGACCGAAGAAGATAAACCGCTGGCCGGGCACATTCTGTTTACCGCGCAGCGCCTGGCCAAAGAGCTGGGCTGCGAAGACGGTTTTCGCGTAGTGATGAACTGCAATGAAAATGGTGGCCAGACGGTTTACCACATTCACATGCACGTTCTGGGTCAACGCCAGATGAACTGGCCGCCGGGCTGATTGCCCTGCCCGACCGTATACACCGTGGGAGCCACCGCTCCCACGCCGACGCATGATCCAACGCAAACCCTGCCTGCGCGTTTGAGGTAAACTGGCCACCGTGATTTTTTCCGGAGGTAAGCATGACTACCCAACGTCACTACTCGCCGATTGACCGTCTCCTGTTGCAAGCCGATACCGCCATGCGCACCCTGCTGCCCTTCAGTGGTCAGCCGCATCGCCCTTCCCCGGCCATTGTCAAAACCGAAAAGCCGCTCGATGAAAAAACCGCCCGCCACGTGGCCGGGTTGATGCGCATCAACCACACCGGCGAGGTATGCGCCCAAGCGCTGTACCAAGGGCAGGCCTTGACCGCCAAATTGCCACACGTGCGCGAAGCGATGGAACATGCCGCTGAAGAAGAAATCGACCACTTGGCCTGGTGCGAACACCGTATCCACCAACTGGGCAGCCATACCAGCGTGCTCAACCCGCTGTTCTATGGCATGTCATTTGGTATAGGCGCAGTCGCCGGCCTGATCAGCGACAAAGTTAGCCTCGGCTTTGTTGCCGCGACTGAAGACCAAGTGTGCAAACACCTCAACGAGCACCTTGAGCAACTGCCTGCCGAAGATGAAAAATCCCGCGCCATCCTCGAGCAGATGCGCCTCGACGAAGAACAACACGCCGAGTCAGCATTGAATGCAGGCGGCTACCGCTTCCCGGCGCCGGTAAAATTTGGCATGAGCCTGCTGGCGAAAGTCATGACCAAAAGCACCTATCGCATCTGATCCCGGCATCCAAGCCATAAAAAAGGCGGTTACCTCTCGGTAGCCGCCTTTTTTTGTTGCGCGAAAACTTACCCCATATTGCGGGCGTAGAAGATTTCGAGCATTTCGTGCTTCACGCGCTCAGTGACCTGCGCACGTTGTTCAACCGACAGATTGCTGGTCGCGTCGCCGAACAGGTAATTATCCAGTTCGAAGTTCTTGAGCAGCATCTTGGTGTGGAACAGGTTTTCCTGGTACACGTTCACGTCGGTCATCTGGTAACCGTCGCGGGTGTCTTCGGAGAGGTAGTTCTGGATCGAGTTGATCTCGTGATCGATGAAGTGCTTTTTGCCTTCTACGTCACGGGTAAAACCACGCACACGATAGTCGACCGTAACGATATCCGAATCAAACTGATGGATCAGATAGTTGAGAGCTTTAAGCGGTGAAATAACGCCGCATGTCGACACGTCAATATCCACACGGAAAGTCGCAATACCGTCCACAGGATGAATCTCTGGATAGGTGTGCACCGTGATATGACTTTTGTCGAGATGACCCAAAATGGTCTCTGGCAGCGGGCCAGGGGATTCTTCAATTTGGCTTTCGGTAGGCGTTACCGGCTGCTCAGAAATCAGAATAGTGACGCTGGCGCCTTGTGGATCGTAATCCTGACGAGCGATGTTCAGGATATTGGCCCCAATGATATCGACCACATCTGTGAGGATCTGCGTCAGGCGTTCTGCGTCGTACTCTTGATTGATGTACTCAACGTATGCCTGCTGGTCTTGCGGAGTTTCCGCGTAGCAGATGTCATAGATGTTGAAGCTCAAGGTCTTTGTCAGGTTATTGAACCCGTGGAGCTTGAGTTTGCTTTTCACCGTTATAAAACTCTCTATGTCGATGCGGCTCGGCCGCGTGATCCAGCATGCCCGTCAAGTGCGTGGACGCACCTGCGTAGGACGGTTAACACCTCTTCGCGATGGCGATTTTGGTTATTTGTTCGGACGTGAGCCGGGGTTATTCCCTGCCACTGCCCTTAAAAAAGTGGCGCATTATGCAGACGTCAGCTTCTGATCGCCAGAGTCTGCAATGCTTTTATGTAAATTGGATGTCGGCTCAGCCTAGCTCAACAATTTCATAGTCGTGGCTGATAGCTACACCTGCTGCGCCCAGCATGATCGACGCCGAGCAATATTTCTCGGCAGACAGCTCGATCGCACGCTTGACCTGAGCTTCTTTCAAGCCGCGGCCCTTGACGACAAAGTGCAGGTGAATTTTGGTGAACACTTTTGGGTCTTCAGTGGCGCGTTCCGCTTCCAGAAAAGCCTCACAGCTTTCAACCGGCTGACGCGACTTTTTAAGGATACTGACGACATCAAAGTTACTGCAGCCACCGAGCCCAAGCAGGAGCATTTCCATAGGCCGTACGCCCAGGTTACGACCGCCACTCTCAGGAGGGCCGTCCATGACAACCACATGGCCGCTCCCAGATTCGCCCAGAAACATGGCTTCACCAGCCCATTGAATGCGTGCCTTCATCACCCAGACTCCACTGTTCTAAAAGGGGCGCCAGCTTAGCACAGGGCCTGAAAGCGGTGACTCACCGCACCAAAGGCTTTATCCGTCAGCCCATAATAAAAAATCTACAAACCATACAGAATCTGTCTGTTAAGCTGGCGCCAAATCACTGGCGCCAGCCAGCCAGCGCTCTCTATATAAATAGATCTGCCCCTTACTGTGTACGCTTTCGGGATACAACCATGGTTGCTATTACCCCCCTATCCAAGATCAAGAATCTCGACAAATTTTTGACTCATTGCCAACGCAGACGCTATCCAACCAAGAGCAATATCATCTGCGCAGGCGAACACTCACACACGCTGTTTTTCATTCTCAAAGGCTCTGTCACCATCCTGATTGAGGACGACGAAGGGCGCGAGATGATCATTGCCTACCTCAACTCAGGCGACTTCATTGGCGAGCTGGGCTTGTTTGAACAGGCAGGGCAAGAACAACCCCGCAGCGCTTGGGTTCGAGCCAAGACTGAATGCGAAGTCGCAGAAATCAGCTACGTAAAGTTCCGAGAGTACGCACAACAAGAACCCGAGATTCTTTACTCCTTGAGCGGCCAGATAGCTCAGCGCCTGCGTAACACCACACGCAAGGTGGGCGACTTGGCGTTCTTTGATGTCACAGGCAGAGTCGCGCGTTGCCTGCTGGACCTGTGCAAACAACCCGACGCCATGACCCACCCGGACGGGATGCAGATCAAAATCACGCGTCAGGAGATCGGCAGAATTGTCGGTTGTTCACGAGAGATGGTCGGCCGTGTGCTCAAAGGTCTTGAAGAGCAAAACCTGGTCAGCGTCAAAGGCAAAACCATGGTGGTGTACGGCACCCGCTAAGGGCGCAGCAGGGGCGCCAGAATTTGTTGATAACTGGCACCCAGGCGCTCGAAGAAATCGGGCGCGGCAAACACTTCATGCAAGGCAATATGGCTGTCAGCGAGGCAGTGTTGATCCAGCGCACAGCGCTGATTGAAACGATTGACGGCAGCCACCATCGACTCACGCTCATCTTCAACCAGCAATGCACCGTGCACCAGACCTACAGGCCGTTGGCCGCCCTGGCTTTGGCGCCAGCGCTGAGCCGTGCCAACCAGTTTGCGGGCATTGAGATTGACGTTAAAACGGCCATCACAAAAGGCGCCTTCGACTTCGCCTAAAGACGCCGTGCCGCCCAAAGCCGTCAACAGATCACAGATCGGGTCACACAAGCGGCGATAGGCCGTTTCGATACGACCGTGATCGCCTTCGCTGCGGGGCGGTGCATACACCAGCGCGATATTGACCGTAGAGGCCGATTGAGGAACGGGCTCTCCGCCCGTCTCACGCAACAAAATCGGCCAACCACTGGCGGCCAATTCAACACTGGCTTGATCAAACCCGGCCAACCGGCTCAAACGCCGAGGCATCACTAGCGCACGGTCAGTGGGCTGCCAGAACAGCACACCCGCCTCAGCCTGCCCAGCACACACCGAAGCCAGCAAATCCTGCTCGGCTTTAAGACCTGCTTCGACGGTGAGTTGCTGGATAAGCGCCATAGAGACCTGCCTGAGACAAAACGGGTTAGTCCAGCGTCGAGCCTGTCACGTGCACGCTGCGCTCCGGAAAGAACAAACGCTGCAGCTCAACGCCTGGCTGCTCAGCGCGCATAAACACCTCACCGACGAGGAACGAATACACCTCGCTGATTTCCATCAGCTCAACGTCGGCGCGGTTGAGAATCCCGCTTTCAGTGATCACCAAGCGATCACGCGGCACCCGTGGCAACAAGTCCAGCGTGGTTTCCAGGCTGACCTCAAAGGTGTGCAAATTGCGGTTGTTGATACCCACCAGCGGGGTATCCAGGGTCTTCAAGGCACGTTCCAGTTCATCGGCATCGTGCACTTCAACCAGCACATCCAGGTTGACGCTTTTGGCAACAGCAGCCAGCTCGGCCATCTTCACGTCATCCAGCGCAGAGACGATCAGCAACACGCAGTCCGCCCCCAACGCGCGCGCTTCAACGATCTGATAAGGATCGATCATGAAGTCCTTGCGGATCACCGGCAACTTGCACGCTGCCCGGGCTTCACGCAGGTACTGATCAGCGCCCTGAAAGTAGTCAACGTCGGTCAAAACCGACAAACACGTTGCGCCGCCCAGCTCATAACTTTTGGCAATGTCGGCCGGAACAAAATCTTCGCGGATCACGCCCTTGCTCGGCGATGCCTTTTTAATTTCGGCAATCACAGCCGGCTGCTTCAGCTTGGCCTGAGCCAACAAGGCTTTGGCAAAGCCGCGTACAGGATCAGCCTGAGCCGCCAGACCTTCAAGCTCCGCCAGGCTCACGCGTGCGCTGCGCTCGGCGACTTCTTGAACTTTGCGCGCCAGAATTTTTTCCAGAACGGTAGGCACACTCATGCTTCATTCTCCTGCTTGAAGATCGCGGTAAAGGCGCCCAGCTCTTCGAGTTTTTCTCGCGCCAGACCTGTGTGCAACGCATCGTGGGCCAAAGCCACACCCTCTTTGAGCGTGTAGGCAAGGTCAGCGGCGTACAGCGCAGCGCCGGCATTGAGTACGATCATTTCAGCGGCCTTCTGGCCAGCCTCAGTTTTGCGACGGCCCAAGGCATCGCGGATCAGCTCCAATGATTGCGCCGGGCTATCCACCACCAGGCCAAACAAACTCTGGCTCTTTATACCCAAGTCTTCTGGCTGAACCCAGTACTCAGTGATTTCACCTTTTTTCAGCTCAGCCACAAACGTTGGTGCGGCCAGGCTAAACTCATCCAGACCGTCTTGCGAATGCACCACCAGCACGTGCTTGCTGCCCAGACGCTGCAACACTTCAGCCAGCGGACGGCACAGCGCCTGGTTGAACACCCCGACCACTTGATGCAACACACCAGCCGGATTCGTAAGCGGGCCAAGCATGTTGAACAGGGTGCGCAGCCCCAGGTCGCGACGCGGGACTGCCGCGTGCTTCATGGCGCCGTGATGGGATTGGGCAAACATAAAGCCAATGCCAACGCTGTCGATGCAACGCGCCACCTGAACAGGTGTCAGGTTCAGGTACACCCCGGCAGCCTCAAGCAGGTCGGCACTGCCGCTTTTGCCCGACACCGCACGATTACCGTGTTTGGCCACCGTGCAACCGGCAGCAGAAATCACCAGGGCAGACGCCGTGGAGACGTTGAAAATGTTCGCCCCATCGCCCCCGGTGCCGACGATATCCACCACGCCATCCAGAGTATTGAGCTCGACCTTGTCCGCCAACTCACGCATGGCCGTGACGGCACCGACGATTTCGTCGATGCTTTCGCTCTTCATGCGCATGCCCATCATGAACGCACCAATCTGCGCTTCGGTGCATTGGCCGGTCATGATGTCGCGCATCACATCGCGCATCTCGGCTTCGCTCAAATCAAGGTGACCGACGATACGGCTCAGGGCTGTTTTGATATCCATAAGAAGTCCTTAGCGCGTGCCGCCAGTTTGTTTGAGGAAGTTAGCGAACAGTTCGTGGCCCTGCTCGGTCAGAATCGACTCCGGGTGAAATTGCACCCCTTCAATGTTCAGCGTTTTGTGGCGCAGGCCCATGATCTCGTCAACCGAACCATCGGCATGTTGCGTCCAGGCCGTGAGCTCCAGGCACTCCGGCAGGGTTTCACGCTTGACCACCAGCGAGTGGTAACGCGTCACGGTCAGCGGGTTGTTCAGGCCCTGGAATACACCCGTGTCCAGGTGATACACCGGGCTGGTTTTACCGTGCATCACTTGCCGGGCGCGAACCACGTCACCGCCAAAGGCCTGGCCGATGGACTGATGGCCCAGGCACACACCCAGAATCGGCAGCTTGCCGGCAAAGTACTTGATCGCTTCAAGGGAAATGCCCGCCTCGTTAGGCGTGCACGGGCCGGGTGAGACCACAATGCGCTCAGGTTTGAGCGCCTCGATCTGGGCCACGGTCAATTCGTCGTTGCGCACCACTTTGACCTCGGCACCCAACTCGCCGAGGTATTGCACAACGTTGTAAGTAAAAGAGTCGTAATTGTCGATCATCAGCAACATGGCAAAGCTCCTCAGGCGTCGGATGCGGGGGTTTGTTCAGCGAGCGCTACGGCACGAAACATCGCGCGACGTTTATTCAGCGTCTCTTCCCACTCCAGGGCCGGTACCGAGTCAGCGACAATGCCGCCGCCGGCTTGTACGTGCAATTCGCCATCTTTGATCACGGCGGTCCGAATCGCGATGGCCGTGTCCATGTTGCCGTTCCAGGCGAAATAACCGACTGCGCCGCCATACACGCCACGCTTGACCGGTTCCAGTTCGTCGATGATCTCCATCGCGCGAATTTTCGGCGCACCCGACAACGTGCCCGCAGGCAAAATGGCGCGCAACGCGTCCATTGCGGTCAGGCCGCTTTTGAGCTGGCCAGTGACGTTAGACACAATGTGCATCACGTTGGAGTAACGCTCGATCACCATCTTCTCGGTGAGCTTCACCGAACCGGTTTCCGAAACGCGCCCCGTGTCGTTACGCCCAAGGTCAATCAGCATTAAATGCTCGGCAATTTCCTTGTCATCCCCCAGCAGGTCTTTTTCCAGCGCCAGGTCCGCTTCTTCCGTGGCGCCGCGTGGGCGAGTCCCGGCAATCGGGCGCACGGTAATCAGATTGTCTTCCACCCGCACCAACACTTCCGGCGAACTGCCCACCACGTGGAAGTCACCAAAGTTGAAGAAGTACATATACGGCGTCGGGTTGAAGCAACGCAGCGCGCGGTACAGATCAATCGGCGCGGCCTTGAAGTCGATCGACATGCGCTGCGACGGCACAACCTGCATGCAGTCGCCCGCCAGGATGTAGTCCTTGATCGTATCAACGGCTTTTTCGTAATCGGCCTGGGTGAAGCTGGAACGGAACACCGGATCAGCGGCTTGCTGCTGGGTGAAATCCAGGCCACGGCGCGGGGCAATCGGTTGGCGCAACTGCTCAAGCAACGCCTCAAGACGCGCCTGACCCTGGTCATAGGCATCGGCCTCAGACGGATCCACCAGCACGATTGCGTGCATCTTGCCGGCCAGGTTATCGAACACCACAACAGCGTCCGACACCATCAGCAAAATGTCCGGCACGCCCAGCGGGTCCGGGTTCGGGCATTTACCCAAACGCTTCTCGACATAACGCACGCAGTCGTAGCCGAAATAACCCACCAGACCGCCGTTAAAACGCGGCAGACCGGCAATGGTCGGTACGTTGTAACGCGCTTTGAAGGCCTCAACGAAAGCCAACGGGTCTTCAACCTCGTGAGCTTCGATTTCTACACCGTCGTGGGTGATGCGGATCTGTTGCTCATGGGCACGCAACACCGTGCGGCATGGCAAACCAATGATCGAATAACGCCCCCACTTCTCGCCGCCCTGCACCGACTCCAGCAGATAGGAGTTGGGCTGGTCAGCCAGTTTCAGGTAGATCGACAGCGGCGTGTCGAAGTCAGCAAGGGTTTCACGTGCAAGCGGGATACGGTTGTAGCCAGCAGCGGCCAAGCGCAGGAATTCTTCGCGGATCATGAGGTGCCTCGTGGTCTGAGGTAAAACAGTCAGGTATGCAAACGTGCCGGATCTCCGGCCAGATAAAAGTCAGGCGCGCCAACGCCAACGGGCCAGGGCCTTGATAACTTTCATCCAGAGTTTGCGAGTGACCACCACGATGGAATCTCTTTGAGAGGGGTGAACAGGAGCGCCCAACGTTATCTCAGGCGCCGAATCTAAGCAACCGGCTATCAGCTCTTGCAGGCTATCAATAACTGCATCCGGTGACTCTTCGGCAATCGGTCGGCCATGGTTATAGCCGTAACTCAGCGCAACACAGCGTACACCTGCGGCCTTGGCCGCCAGCACGTCATTGCGCGAATCACCGACAAACAGCGACTCTTGCGGAGTAACACCGGCCATTTTCATGACAAAAAACAGCGCTGCAGGGTCCGGCTTTTTCTGCGGCATGGTATCGCCGCCGACAATCCAGCGAAAAAACCGGCCCAGCTTCATCTCATCCAGCAAGGGCGCCACAAACCGCTCGGGTTTGTTGGTAATCAGGGCCATTTCAACGCCCTGCTTTTGCAGCCACTTGAGGCTTTCGCGCACACCCGGGTAAACCTTGGTGTGTTCATGGCCGCCCGCGTAGGCTTCCATAAAAATCTCCAGCGCCTGCTCGGCTTCGGCGTCATCGACGCCCTTTGCGTCCATGTTGCCGGCCAGCGCACGGCGCACCAGCAACGGCGCACCGTTGCCAACCCACATCCGCACGTTCTCGATGCCCGCCGGTGGACGCCCCAGTTTGAGCAGCATGCTCTCAACGGCGACGGCCAGATCTGGAACCGAGTCGATCAAGGTTCCATCCAGATCGAACATCACCAGTTTAGGCAGCGGCCCCTGGAGCGACTGCTCAAAACGGCTCATGGGCGTGCCAACGCAAGCTCGGCGCGCATTTTCTGGATGACTTCTTCGTAGTTCGGCGTGTTGAAAATGGCCGAACCGGCGACAAAGGTGTCGGCACCGGCTTCAGCGATTTCACGGATATTGCCGACGTTCACGCCACCATCGATTTCCAGGCGGATATCACGGCCCGAAGCGTCGATCAGTGCACGGGCTTCACGCAGCTTGTTCAACGTACCGGGAATGAACTTCTGCCCGCCGAAGCCCGGGTTCACGCTCATCAACAAGACCATGTCGACCTTGTCCATCACGTACTTGAGCACATCCAGTGGCGTGGCCGGGTTAAACACCAGACCCGCCTTGCAGCCGCCTTCGCGGATCAACTGCAAAGAGCGGTCAATGTGCTGAGTGGCTTCGGGGTGGAAGGTGATGTAAGTCGCCCCGGCTTCGATAAAGTCGCCAATGATCCGGTCGACCGGGCTGACCATCAAATGGGCATCGATGGGCGCGGTGATGCCGTATTTGCGCAGCGCGGCGCAGACCATCGGGCCGATGGTCAGGTTGGGGACGTAATGATTGTCCATGACATCGAAGTGCACGATATCAGCGCCCGCGGCGAGCACATTGTCGACTTCCTCGCCCAGGCGGGCGAAATCGGCAGAAAGAATCGATGGGGCAATAGCGAAGGGCTGCATAACGCACCTTTTAATAAGCAAATCACGGTGGCGGGCATTGTATACGCCCTGCCAAGAAGCGCCACCGCACCGTGATGATTGGCGCCTAAAGCCAACTTCACGACCGCTTCGCGCCCGATCGCAGCCTGCGGCAGCGACTACAGGGCGCATACCTATGTAGTCGCTGCCGCAGGCTGCGATAAGGGCCAAAGGACCTTCCAGCAATATCTTGCGAATAAAGAAGGCGGCTACGTCTACGCCCAACGGCTAGTTTTAAAAAACACGGACCTAGACGAGGGCAAAGGAATGCCGCGTTGCTATACCAGCAATCGCCTATTAAAAGGCCGCTACTGCGAACCAGGACGACTGTATCTACTCACCACGGTGACTGATCAACGGCGTCCAGTGTTTGAAGACTTTCAGCTAGGAAGGCTTTTAGTCGATCAATTTAAACAAGCCCATGACGAAGGCATCGTGACATCAAAGGCATGGGTCGTGATGCCGGACCATTTTCATTGGTTAGTCGAACTGAACAACAAAACACTGGGCGAATTAATGTGCCGTATCAAGTCACGCAGCAGCGTGACCGTTAACAACGCCAGCAGTCCAGCGGTCGACTATGGCAAAAGGGTTATCACGACAGGGCATTGCGCCGTGAAGATGACCTCAAAGAAACCGCCCGCTACATCGTACAAAACCCGATCCGTGCGGGCCTGGCCACACGAATCGGGGACTATCCCTTATGGGATGCGTGCTGGATGTAACCCTTATGCCTGGGCTGTGCGCATTTTTTCGCTGCGCCCGCGCAGCCATTCCAGGGTCAGCAGCAACACCACCGAGAAGGCAATCAACAACGTCGCCGCGGCGGCAATGGTCGGGCTGAGGTTTTCGCGGATGCCGCTGAACATCTGCCGTGGCAAGGTCGCTTGTTCGGGCCCGGCCAAAAACAGGGTCACGACCACTTCATCAAACGAGGTCGCAAAGGCAAACAACGCCCCCGAAATCACCCCCGGTGCAATCAGTGGCAAGGTCACCCGGCGGAACGCCGTCAGCGGCGAAGCCCCCAGGCTGGCCGCAGCACGCACCAGGTTCTGGTTGAAGCCCTGCAAGGTCGCCGACACGGTGATGATCACAAACGGCACACCCAACACCGCGTGCACCACGATCAACGAAAAGTAGCTGTTGCCCAGGCCCAGCGGCGCAAAGAACAGGTAGCTGGCCACACCGATAATCACCACCGGCACCACCATCGGCGAGATGACTAAGGCCATCACCAGCGCCTTGCCCGGGAAGTGCCCCCGGGTCAGACCAATGGCCGCCAACGTACCAAACACCATGGCCAGCACGGTCGCGGCAGGCGCCACGATCACGCTGTTTTTCAAGGCCCGCATCCACTCCGCCGAGCCAAAGAAATCCTGGTACCAGTGCAGCGAAAAGCCCTGCAACGGATACACCAGAAAGCTACCCGAGTTGAACGACAACGGGATGATCACCAGCACCGGCAAAATCAGAAACAACAGGATCAACCCACACAGAATGCGCAAGCTGTAAAACCACACCCGCTCAATGGGCGACATATAAGGACTCAGCATGGCGGTCTCCTTAGCTCAAGCGCAGGCGGCTTGCGCCTACCAGCCAGTTGTAAATCAGATAAAGCACCACGGTCGCCAACAGCAGCAGGCCGCCCAATGCCGTCGCCATACCCCAGTTGATGCTGGTGTTGGTGTAGAACGCCACGAAGTAGCTGACCATTTGATCGTTCGGGCTGCCCAGCAAGGCCGGGGTGATGTAGTAGCCAATCGCAATGATGAACACCAGCAAGCAACCCGCGCCCACACCGGCATAGGTCTGTGGGAAATACACTCGCCAAAAACTGGCAAATGGATGGCAACCGAGTGAGATCGCTGCGCGCATATAGGTCGGAGAAATACCTTTCATCACGCTGTAGATCGGCAGAATCATGAACGGCAACAAGATGTGCACCATCGCGATGTAGACACCGGTCCGGTTGAACACCAGCTCCAGCGGCTTATCAATAATGCCCAGGCTCATCAACCCGCTATTGATCAGGCCACCCGATTGCAACAAGACAATCCAGGCCGCGACCCGAACCAGCACCGAGGTCCAGAACGGCAACAGCACCAGAATCATCAACAGGTTGCTTTTGCGTGCCGGCAAGTTGGCCAACAGGTACGCCAACGGATACGCCAGCACCAGGCAGATGCACGTGATGACAAAACCCATCCAGAACGTACGCGCAAAAATATCCAGATAGATCGACTGATCCGGAGTGGCCGGGGCTATTTCGCCCAAGTCGTCGATACGGTGATCAACGGAGGCCAACAGGTAAAACGGGGTAACGCTTGAGGTGTTGCGCTTGATTGCCTGCCAATAAGCCGGGTCGCCCCAGCGCTCGTCCAGGCCTTCCATCGCGTCTTTGTAAGACGCTGGCTGCGCCTTGAACGGCAAGCCCTTGGCGGTTTTCATCAGCAGGCTGCGGTAGCCGGCCAATTCCATGTTCAGACGCTTGGACAAATCACCCAGCACTTGATTCTTGCGGGCTTCGGCCAAGTCTTCACTCAACGCCTGGTACACCGGCTCAGCGGGCAACCCCTTACCGTCCCAGCTGTGCACGGCCACCACCGTACGCGGCAAGCCCTCTACCACTTCCGGGTTACCGACGCTTTTGTAGAGCAGGGCCGCGATGGGCACCAGGAACACCAGCAACAAGAAAATAACCAACGGTGCGATCAGGGCCTGCGCTTTCCAGCGATTAACCCGTTCGGCACGCTTTAGGCGTTTTTTCAACGACGTGTTGGAGACCTCGTTCAGGGGAACGGCGATGGCCATGGCGAACTCCGGAAATCTTTAAACGATGGCGGCGTGGCCAGAACAGCCACGCCGCAGTTGCGTACTGCTTACTTGGCAGCCCAGGCGTTGAAACGCTGCTCCAGTTGCTCACCGTTATCAGCCCAGAAGCTGACGTCGATTTGCACCTGGTTAACGATGTTTTGCGGGGCGGTCGGCATATCTTCCTGCACGTCTTTAGGCAGCAAAGGCATGGCTTCTTTGTTCGCCGGGCCGTACGCAATGTTTTGCGAGTAGAGGCTCTGCTGTTGCGGCTGCAAGGTGAAAGCCATGAACTTCTTCGCCACGTCGGCTTTAGCCTTGCTCAGGCCTTTAGGGATGGCCCATGCATCGAAGTCATAGATGCCGCCATTCCAGACGATCTTTAGATTGCTTTCTTTTTGTACCGCAGCGATCCGGCCGTTGTACGCCGAGCTCATGACCACGTCGCCAGAGGCCAGGTACTGCGGCGGCTGAGCGCCCGCTTCCCACCATTGAATGAAAGGCTTGAGCTCATCGAGTTTTTTGAAGGCGCGGTTCTGCCCGTCCTTGCTCGCCAGCACGGTGTACACATCCTTTGGCGCCACGCCATCGGCCATCAAGGCAAATTCGAGAGTGTATTTGGCGCCTTTACGCAAACCGCGCTTGCCCGGGAATTTTTGCGTGTCCCAGAAATCCGCCCAGCTGGTCGGCGCAGTTTTCAGTTTGTCGGCGTTGTAAGCCAGTACCGTTGACCACACGAAGAAGCCCGCGCCGCAGGTCTGGATTGCGCCTTTGACGTACTGCTCCGGGTTGCCGAACAGTGCAGGGTCCAACGCTTCAAACATGTCTTCATCGCAGCCACGGGCCAGTTCTGGCGACTCAACTTCTACCAGGTCCCAAGAGATGCTTTTGGTATCGACCATGGCCTTGATTTTGGCCATTTCACCGTTGTACTCACCGGCGATGATTTTGCCGTCGCCCTTGGTTTCCCACGGCTGGTAAAACGCTTTGACCTGCGCCGCCTTGTTCGCGCCGCCAAACGACACTACGGTCAGGTCAGTCGCGGCCAGCGCACTGCCCGCAAACATCAGGCCGAGGCTCAGAGCCGTTAACTTTAAAGTCTTGTGCATTGTGTGTTCTCCGCTGTGCAGGGTAGGTGAAGACGGGCGATCAATTCGCCTCTAATACAGGGTCCAGCGCACGTACATGTTCGACTTGCCAGCCCAGCGGCACGACATCGCCGACGGCCAGGGTGGGGTCCAGCTCGGCAATCGGCTGTTTCACAAAGAAATCGGTCTTGCCGCAGACTTCCAGACGAACCCGGACGTGGTCGCCCAGATAGATAAATTCTTCGACACGCCCCGAGAAACGGTTGGCGCAGGACTCGCTCGCGTCCTTGAGGGTGATGCGCTCGGGACGAATTGACAGCGTCACCGGATCGCCCGTGCGGCCCACATTCACGGCCAGCGCCTGCACCTTCTCGCCACGGCTCAACTCGACCACGCAGCGCTCTCCGTCCTGGCTGTGCAGGCGGCCGCTGAGGCGGTTGTTCTCGCCAATAAAGTTGGCCACAAAGGTGTTTTTGGGTTCTTCGTAAAGGGTACGCGGCGGGGCAATTTGCTGGATCTCGCCCTGATGGAACACTGCCACCCGGTCCGACATCGTCAGCGCTTCGCCCTGGTCGTGGGTCACGTACACCACGGTCACGCCCAGGCGTTGGTGCAGGTGCTTGATCTCCATCTGCATGTGTTCACGCAGCTGTTTGTCCAGTGCGCCCAATGGTTCGTCCATCAGGACCAACTGCGGTTCGAACACCAGCGCCCGCGCCAGGGCAACACGCTGCTGCTGGCCACCCGACAATTGCGCCGGATAACGCTGCGCAAACGCTTCGAGCTGGACCATGCTGAGGACTTTTTTCACCCGCTCGCTGACATCGGTGCGGTTAAGGCCGCGCACCGTCAACGGAAACCCGAGGTTTTCGGCCACCGTCATGTGCGGGAACAAGGCGTAGTTCTGAAACACCATACCGATGTCGCGCTTGTGCGGCGGCACATTATTGATGGCCCGCCCGGCCAGCAAAATCTCGCCAGCGGTCGGCGTTTCAAAGCCGGCCAGCATCATCAGACTGGTGGTTTTGCCCGAACCGGACGGTCCGAGCAAGGTCAGAAACTCGCCTTTGCGAATATCCAGATTAAGATCTTTGACGATCAGGTTTTCGCCGTCATAGCTCTTTTGCACGCCACGGAAGCTGACCAATACATCACTCGCCCCAGCGCTTGCACCGACCTCACTCATAACCGCACCTTTTGTTTTGGACTGCTGTAGTCCAAGACTAAAGAAGGTGCCAGCCCACAGAAATCGGGGCGCAGGAGAGATTTACATCAGCAGGCTGGAAGGCTTTTTGTAGGGATTGCCCTATAGCAATGTCGCAAACAGAACGCCTCCTTCCACCCGGCCCAACGACTACGTTGAGAGCCGTCACAAAACTGTCGCAAACAGATATGCACACCCAAAAAAACCTGTAGGAGCGAGCTTGCCTCGCGATCTTTTTTGCCTTCTAAAAATCGCGAGGCAAGCTCGCTCCTACGGTTTAGATCAACTTATGCTCCATCGCATACTTCACCAACTCCGCCAGCGAGGTGACATTGAGCTTCTGCATCAACCGCGCTTTATGGGTGCTGATGGTCTTGCTGCTCAGCGCCAGTTGCTGGGCAATGTCGTTGACGTTCGCCCCCTGGGCCAGGCGCTCAAACACCGAAAACTCGCGCTCGGACAACAACGCGTGCAGCGGCCGCTCATCCGTCAGCCCCACCTCAAACACCATGCGATCTGCCAGCTCCGGGTCGATATAGCGCCCGCCCGCGGCCACCTTGCGAATGGCGGTCAACAGCAGTGCCGGGTCGCTGTCTTTAGTGGCATAGCCCGCCGCGCCAAACTTCAAGGCACGGGCCGCCATTTGCGCTTCGTCGTGCATCGACAACACCAAAATAACCGGCGGGTTGTTCAACGCACGAATCCGCGGGATGGCCTCCAGCCCATTCACCCCCGGCATGGAGATATCCAGCAGCACCACTTCACACGGCACATGGCGCAAGGTTTCAAGCAACTGCTCGCCATTGCTCGCCTCGCCCACCACCAACAAGTCTTTCGCCAGGCCGATCAATTGCTTGATACCTTCACGCACGATGGTGTGATCTTCTGCTACCAGTACACGAATCACAGG
Organism: Pseudomonas sp. FSL R10-1350; assembly: GCF_009600525.1. Taxonomy (NCBI): domain Bacteria; kingdom Pseudomonadati; phylum Pseudomonadota; class Gammaproteobacteria; order Pseudomonadales; family Pseudomonadaceae; genus Pseudomonas; species Pseudomonas sp. FSL R10-1350. Next base: position 41,554 of record NZ_WIVR01000024.1, on the reverse strand, counting down.
TCCTTCCTTATTCAGAGTCACTTGGGTCTGGCTGGCGTTGAATCAATGGCACGCGCACCGCCAGGGTAGTGCCCTCGCCCGGTTCGCTGTGCAGGTCCAGGGTGCCGCCAAGCATCAGGACGCGCTCGCGCATGCCCACCAGGCCGAAGGAGGTAGAGCGCCCGGCCGTCGGCTCAAAGCCCCGGCCATCATCACTGATGGTCAGGCACAACTCCCGGCCTTCGACACTCAGGGTCAACTCAACCGTTTGCGCATCGGCGTGGCGCAGCACGTTGGTCAGGGCTTCCTGCAAAATCCGGAACAGGCCCACTTCCTTGGCCGCACTCAACGGCGGCAGTTGTTCAGGGACTTGTACCAGACACGGGATATTCGAGCGTGCTTCAAAACGACGGGCCTGCCACTCAATCGCCGAGCTGATCCCGGCATCCAGAATCGGCGGGCGCAAGGCCGTGGCCACATCACGCACGAGCTGGAACAACTGGGCGATGAGTTTTTTCATGCTATTGAGCCGCTCGCGCAACCCCGGATCAAGGTCCGCATACGCCAGCTCACACATCGAGGTTTCGAGTTTAAGCACCGTGAGCATTTGCCCCAGCTCATCATGAACCTCGCGGGCTATTCGCGCCTTTTCTTCCTCGCGCACGCTCTCCAGATGCGCCGACAGCTCACGTAACTGACCGCGTGAACTGTCCAGTTCCAGCTCAATGCGCTTGCTCTCGCTGATGTCCCAGACAATCCCGTCCCAGACCACCGTACCGTCTTCAAGACGGCGGGTAATGGCTTTGATCTCGGCCCAGCGTTGCAGCCCTTCGCGGGTCAGGATTCGCCCTTGCCACGACCAATCGCTGTCACTGTCTATGGCCACGTCCTGCACCCGATGGTAATCGGCTCTGTCATCCGGGTGCACGAGGCTGCGCAGGCCAACGTCATGTCGGCGTAAGGTCGCCGGAGAAAACCCCACCAGGCTCTCGCTGCCTTCACTGATATAAGGGAAGTCCAGCTCACCCGTCAGCAACGAGCGCTCCAGCCGAAACACCAGCCCCGGCACGTTGGCCGCAATGCCTTGCAAGCGCGCATCACTTTCTTGCAACGCGGCCTGCACACGGCGGCGCTCGGTGATGTCATGCAGGTAAACCACCAGGTATTCGGCCTGTTTGAAACGCAGGAAACTCAACGTCACGTCAGCCGGGAACTCGCTGCCATCAGCCCGCACGCAAATCGCTTCCATGCGCTGCGCCGTGTCCTCGTTACCCCGCGCGCGGCGCCACAAGCCCAACCAGCGGTCCATGTCCAGGCCCGGCTCGAAATCACTCAATGGTCGGTCGAGTACCGCGCCGGGCGAGTATCCCAGCATGTTTTCGGCCGCCTGATTGGCATACCGGACATGGCTGTCCCAGTTAACCCATAAAATGCCCACCGGGCTTTTGTCGATGGAAAACTGCGTGAGACGCAGAGCCTCAGCGCTGGCGGCCCCCTCGGCGAGGTCTTCGCGGGCCTTCAACAGCGCCTGCTCCAGAACACTCTGCTGGCGGCGCTGCCACACCACAATGGCCATGCTGGCCAGCATCAGCGCCCCGAACAACAGCACGAGGTTTTGCCAGAAGCCGGGCGAATGGGTTGAGCGCGCGAACTTGGGCTGCAACCAGCGCGTGTGCAGTTGCTCCATGTCCCGCGCAGGAATCGCGTGGAGCCCGCGCTCCACGATGCCGGCCAGCTCGGGCAAGTCCCGACGCGTACCCACCCGCAAAAGCTGCGGCAAGCCAATGTCGCCAACCACTGCCAACGCTGTGAACTCAGGCTCGGCAGAAAGCCGCGCCAGTTGCGCTTCATCAATCACCGCATAGGTGGCTTGCTGACTCAGCAGGAGTTGCAGGGCCTGACGCTCCAGCGGCACGCCTTGCAGATTGAGCCCCGGATAACTGGAGCGCAAAAAATCTGCCGTCGCACCGGGCATCCGCACGGCGACACGGGTTTTGCTGTCGATGCGATCAAGGTCTACCGAACCCGAGCCATTGCGTTCACCGACCAACAATTGCGGGACCCGCATATAAGGGTCAGAAAAAATCCACACGCGCAGCCCGGCCGGGGTTTGCTTGAGCCCCGGCGCGATGTCGATTTGCCCCTCACGCGCGGCCTTCTCCAACTGTTCAAGGTCCGGGTAGGTGCGCCAGGTCAGGTCAATGTCCAGGCTCTGCGCCAGCCATTTCATCAGCTCAACATTGGCCCCGGACAACTGCTGCAAACGTTGGTCAAACGTGGCATAAGGCGCCTGCAATACCAGGCCGACCCGCAGCGCTTTATGCTGCGCCAGCCATTGCTGTTGCTCGGGACTTAATTGCGCCGCCGGGATGGACGTCGCGTGCCCCATCAAGGGCAGCCACAACCAGCCGATAACCAACAGATAGCAAAAACGCTTCATCGCAACACTCACACCCATTACGCTGCCGGGATAACTTCTGGCCTGGAATTACTTATGTCTTCTTTGCGCCTGGCGTTGGCGGCGTTGTACCTGTCATCTGCCTTACCGGTCCTGGCGGCCGAGCCAGCTCCCGACACCACACCCGCGCAACCCGCACCCGTGGTGCGTCAACCCTTGCCTGAACGCAGCCAGGAAGATGCCACTGCACTTGAACGACAAGTGCCGGCTGCTGAGCAGCAACACCTGCAAGCCGCGCAGGATACTTTTCTGGCGCTCTGGAAACCGGCCAACAGCAGTGACCCCAGCGGCGTCGTGGTGATCGTCCCCGGTGCCGGTGAAAGCGCCGACTGGCCACGGGTCGTAGGCCCATTGCGCAACAAACTGCCAGACGCCTACTGGGCCAGCCTGAGCCTGAGCTTGCCTGACCTGCGCAGCGAAGCCAGCCAACCGCGCGCGGCCGAACCAGAGAAAATTCTTACAGAGCCCGCGCCGAACAGTAGCAGTAAAGAGGCCAGCACCACAGCCAAACCCATCGAGCAGGCCGCCAGTGTCGGTACCGAGAACCCGGACACCGAGCTGCAACCCGAGCAAACCCTGGAAGCGCTGACCAACGCTGACGCCGAGCGCATTTTCGCCCGCATCGACGCGGCCATTGCCTTCGCTCAGCAGCAACACATGCGCAGTATTGTGCTGCTCGGGCACGGTACGGGGGCTTATTGGGCAACGCGTTACCTGAACGAAAAGCAGCCCAAGCAGGTGCAAAAGCTGATCCTGGTGACAGCGCAGTCACCCGCTCAGGTCGAACCCGATATCAATGTATTGGCCCCGGCGCTCTCGGTTGAGCTTCTGGATGTGTTCTACAAAGACAAACCGCTCATGCGCAAAGCCGCCTTGCAACGGCTACACGCCAGCAAACGCATGGATCGCTCAAATTTTAACCAGGTGGGCCTGGACACCATTGCCGGCAATCGCGAGGCTGAGCAGGAACAACTGTTGCGCAGGGTTCGCGGCTGGCTCAGCCCGAAGGCAGTGGATAAGCCAGACTAACGAAAACCGCGGTACTCACGGATCAACGCATACGCGTGATGCAGCTCACGGGTTTTATCGGTGGCCTCACGCACCTGCGCCGGGGTTGCACCGGCGCCCGCCACTTTGTCCGGATGGTGACGGCTGAGCAAACGCCGGTAAGCCCGTTTGATGTGCTCGGGGTCGGTGCTCGCGGTCACGCCAAGCAAGGCCAGCGCCTGCTGGTACGTGCCGCCGCGGGTCGCGGGTGTTTTTTTCTGCGGCTCGTAATCGGCCCCCAGCAGCTGCACTTGTTGCGGGGGCCAGCCCAACCAACGGCCCCACTGAAAAATCAATGTCCGCTCTTTGGGGTCCACCCGACCGTCCGCCACAATCATTCGCCAACAGGCACGCAACACGCCTTCGGCCGCCGCTGGTTGAGCCCGCAGGCGCAGCAGATAACCGCGTAACGAGTCATGCTCGGACTTGCCCCGGTTAAACGCGGCAATCGCACGCTGCTGCGCGGCCGGATTCATGTCGAGCTGGCGCATTTCCTGGCGCGCCTGTTCGATGTGTTTATCCACAACCCGCCCGCCGCTCTTGGCCAGCCGACCGAGTAAAACAAACAGCAGCTCATCATTGCGCAAGGCCGGGCGGCCACCCAGACGCTCACGCAATTGCGCCCAACTGTGAAGTTGCAAGCGCCGGTCCAGGGCTTGCCCCAACAAAGCGCCAAGCATGGCCCCCGGAATGCTGGCGATGAAAAAGCCAGCCCCGGCTCCGATCAGAGTCCCTGGCCACAGCATCTTAGTGTTTGCCCTTAATCAACAACTCAACCTCTGCCAAGCGTTCATGTGTGCCGACATCCACCCACTGCCCCTGCAAGCGCTCGCCTGTTACCGCACCTGCAGCCATGGCGGTGCGCAGCAAAGGCGCCAGCTTGAATGCCCCCGCTGTCGAGCCGTCGAACAGCGTCGGGCTCAAGACCGCAATCCCGCTGTAAGTCAACGTGTCAGCACCGGGCAGCGCGTCCTGTACGCGACCATCAATCAGCGAAAAATCGCCGGCGGGATGATGCGCCGGGTTGTCCACCAGCACTAAATGAGCCTGCCCGGCCAGGGGTTGGCGCAACCCGGCGAAGTCGTAATCGGTCCAGATGTCGCCGTTAACCACGACAAAAGGTTTATCGCCCAACAGCGGCAAGGCTTTAAAAATGCCTCCACCGGTTTCCAGCGGCTCGCCTTCGGCGGAGTACTGAATGCTCACGCCAAAGCGTGCACCATCGCCCAGGTGGTCTTCGATCTGCTGGCCGAGCCAGGCGTGATTGATCACGATGTCGGTAAAACCTGCCGCTGCCAGTGCACGCAGGTGGTACTCAATCAACGGCACACCGCCTGCGCGAATCAACGGTTTGGGCGTGTCCAGGGTTAACGGCCGCAAGCGTTCGCCTTTGCCCGCAGCCAAAATCATCGCTTTCATGCACGGGCCTCGGCAGACAGGGGCAGGCTGGCGAACAACTCACCCAGCTCAGCCAGTTCAGGACGGCGCGCCAGAACCGCTTCTATATAAGAGAAGAAGCGCGGCACGTCGGCCAGGTAGCGGGGTTTGCCATCACGGTGGCAAATACGGGCAAAGATGCCGATCACTTTCAAGTGGCGCTGCACGCCCATCAAATCACTGGCCCGCAAGAACTCTTCAAAATTGGCACCCACCGGAATACCCAGCGGCAAGGCCAGCTTCCAGTAGTCTTCCAGCCAGGCGCGCACGCGCTCTTCGGGCCAACTCAGGAACGCGTCTTTGAACAGGCAGGTGATGTCATAGGTCACCGGGCCATACACGGCATCCTGAAAATCCAGCACGCCGGGGTTGGGAATACTGAGCATCAGGTTGCGCGGCATAAAGTCGCGGTGCACCAACACTTGGGGCTGCGCCAATGCGCTGTCGATCAACAGCGTGCTGACACGCTGCCAGGCCGCCAATTGTTGCTCGGTGAACTCGACGCCCAAATGGCGGCGCACGTACCACTCAGGGAACAGTTCAAGCTCGCGGCGCAGCAAGGCCACGTCATAGCTGGGCAAAGGGGCCGTCATCGGCAATTGCTGGAAGGCCAGCAAGGCTTCGATGGCGTCCTTGAACAACTCATCGGCGTTGCTGCTGTTGATCACGTCCAAAAAGGTTTTATTGCCCAGATCGTTGAGCAAAAGGAACCCGCGTTCCAGGTCTTGAGCGTAAATTTTTGGAACATTTATCCAGCTGGTACGCAATAAATCTGCGATTTCGACGAAAGGTTGGCAGTTTTCCTGGGGCGGCGGAGCGTCCATCACGATAAAACTGCGGCCCTCGCCCTCCCACCGGAAGTAGCGTCGGAAACTCGCGTCACTGCTGGCCGCAGTCAATGAGGCCGGGGGCACGGGACCCCACCCCTCGTTCTCGAACAAGGTGTGCAACTGTTCATCAAGCCAAACATTCAGGTGTTGCAAGCGTACATCTTGGTCAGGCATTACAAGGGTCTCCGACGGCGCTAGCCGTCAAGCGGGTCATGCTTTATTATCCAGAATCTTTTCCAGACCATCGATAGGCGTGCGGTCCCCCCACCGCGGGCTGATGGCACGCAGGAAGCCCGGACTAATAAGATGGCATTGAAATCCCCCGCGTTTCGTAAAAAATTTCCGTTGCTGGTAACTGGCAGTCTGCTGGCCATGCAACCTCTAGCCGTGCCATTCGTATTTGCCGAGGAGCAGTATGACTGTTCCGCATCGGCTTCGGGTGGCTGGGATTGCGCGCCGAAAGCAAATACTGCGCAATTGCCACCACGCCCATCGCACAACGGCACCGTGGCGCAAGCCAATGGTGAGTCTGGCGAGCAAGGTGAGCAAACCCCGCTGGTGACATCCGCCAAAGGTCGTGGCCTCAAGGCGCGCAGTGCTGACTACAGCCACCTTGACTGGGTCCCGCGTGACAAGCTCACGCCGGCGCAACTGGCTGAAACCGGCCCGTATTGCTCTGGCGCCTATATCGAGCCTACGCGTCCCGGCATGCGCGACACCACCAGCAAAAGCGATTCGCCGACCTTCATTGGCGCCAAAGCTTCCCGCTACCAACAGGAAGAGCAAATCGCGACCCTGGCCGGTGATGTGGTCATGCGCCAGGGCAGCATGCAGGTCGAGGCTGACGAAGCCAACTTGTACCAGGCCGAGAGCCGTGGCGAGTTGAGCGGCAATGTGCGTCTGCGTGACAACGGTGCACTGCTGGTTGGCGACCACGCCGATGTGCAGCTGGACACCGGTGCCGCCAAGGTCGACAACGCCGAGTACGTGTTGCATAAGTCGCGCATTCGCGGCAGCGCGCTGTACGCCAAACGTGCCGAAGACGCGATCATCCGCCTCAAGGACGGTACGTACACCACGTGCGAGCCGAACAGCAACGCCTGGCAGCTCAAAGGCAACAACATCACGTTGAACCCGGCCACCGGTTTCGGTACCGCAACCAACGTGACACTGCGGGTTAAAGACATTCCTGTCCTTTACACCCCGTACATTTACTTCCCGATCGACGATCGCCGTCAGTCCGGTTTCCTGCCGCCGTCCTTCAGCAGCAGCTCCGACACCGGCTTTACGCTCGTGACCCCGTACTACTTCAACCTGGCACCCAACTACGATGCCACGTTGTACCCGCGCTACATGACCAAGCGCGGTCTGTTGATGGAAGGTGAGTTCCGCTACCTGACCGAGTCCAGCGAAGGGCAGTTCGGTGCCGCGTACCTCAACGACGACAACGACGATCGCAAGCTGCAGACCGACTACGAAAAAACTCGCTACATGTACAACTGGCAGCACAAGGGCGGGCTTGATTCGCGCGTGCTGACCGAAGTTGACTACACCAAGATCAGCGATCCGTACTACTTCCAGGATCTGCAAAGTGATCAGGTCGGCGTCGAAAGCCGTGACTACCTGAACCAGCAAGCAGCTGTCAGCTACCGTGGCGATGACTTCACCGCCAAGCTGAACGTGCACGCTTACCAGTTGGCGACCGTGACCCAGGTCACGCCGTACAACCAGATGCCACAGCTCACCTTCAATGGTGGCCTGCCGTATCACCCGGGTGGCGTGAACTTCTCCTACAACACCGAGCTGGTGCGGTTTGAGCGCGACCTTAAATCTGGTACGTATGTAGATGAATATGGCGGACCTTTTAACTCTGACGGGACCATTGGGTCGCCAAGACTAGATAACAACGTACGCGGTCTGGCGCGCGCTAACGGCACACGTCTGAACGTAGCACCGGCTATGTCACTGCCTATGAATTGGAACTATGGCTTCCTGACGCCGACCCTCAAGTACGCGTACACCCAGTACGATTTGGATCTGGATGGCCGTGGCAAGTCGCAAATGATTGATGATGGCGACAAGTTCGACAGCTCGGTCAGCCGCAGCGTACCGATCGCCAGCGTTGACAGCGGCCTGTACTTCGACCGCAACACCAACTGGTTCGGCACCAACTACCGCCAGACTCTGGAACCACGGGCGTTCTACCTGTATGTGCCTGAGCGTGACCAGGCGAACATCCCTGTATTCGACACCAGCGAAAGCTCGTTCAGCTATTCCTCGCTGTGGCGTGACAACCGCTTCACCGGCTCTGACCGCATCGGCGACGAAAACAAACTGTCGCTGGGCCTGACCAGCCGCTGGATCGAAGAAAACGGCTTTGAGCGTCAACGCGTCAGCATTGGCCAGGCGTATTACTTCAAAGACCGCAAGGTTCAGTTGCCAGGCGTGAGCGACGATCGCGATGACTCGACGTCACGTGTGTCTCCATATGCACTGGAATACGCTTACCGCTTCAACCGCGACTGGCGTGCCACTGCTGACTACAACTGGGACCCGGAAACCCGTAGCCCACGTTCTGGCAGCGCGATGATGCACTACCAGCCAGAAGACAACCCGAACAAGGTCGTCAACCTGGGTTATCGCTATCGCAACGACCAGGTGGTGTACAACCAGTACACCGGCAAGTGGCAGTTCGGCGGTGATTACCTGACCCCGAGCGATCCTGGCTTCATCAAGGATTACTACAAAATCCAGCAGCACGACTTCTCGGTGATCTGGCCGCTCGTGCCGCAATGGAGCGTCATCAGCCGCTGGCAGTACGATTACAACCGCAACCGTACCCTGGAAGCCTTCGGTGGCTTTGAGTACGACAACTGCTGCTGGAAAATGCGCCTGATCAGCCGCTACTGGGTTTCCAACGACGAATACACCCAAGAAGCCCCGCAAAACGAAAAGGGCGACCATGGGATCTTCCTTCAAATTGTGCTGAAAGGTCTCGGCGGCGTTACAGGCGCCAAAGTAGAGAGCTTCCTCGACAAAGGCATCCAAGGTTATCGTGAACGTGAAGATCAAGCTTTCTGAGTGTCTGCGCCCCCTAGTATTGGGCGCATTGTTCCTGGGTACTGCGGCGGCACACGCTGCAGTTCAGCCCCTTGATAAGGTGGTGGCCATCGTCGATAACGACGTGATCATGCAGAGCCAACTGGACCAGCGTGTCCATGAAGTTCAGCAAACCATCGCCAAGCGCGGGCAGGGTGTCCCCCCTGCCAGCGTGCTGGACCAACAAGTGCTTGAGCGTCTGATTGTCGAAAACCTGCAACTGCAGATCGGCGAGCGTTCGGGCATTCGTATCTCTGACGAAGAACTTAACCAGGCCATCGGTACTATTGCCCAGCGCAATAACATGACCCTTGATCAGTTCCGTCAGGCGCTGGCCCACGACGGCCTGTCCTATGAAGATGCGCGCGAGCAGGTTCGCCGCGAAATGATCATCAGCCGTGTACGTCAACGCCGTGTGGCCGAGCGTATTCAGGTGACCGATCAGGAAGTGAAAAACTTCCTCGCCTCTGACCTGGGCAAGGCGCAACTGTCCGAGGAATACCACCTGGCCAACATCTTGATCCCGACGTCTGACAGCGCGAGTTCAAGTGAAGTCCAGGCGGCGGCCCAGAAGGCTGAAGACCTCTACAAGCAACTCAAGCAAGGTGCTGACTTTGCCCAGCTGGCGATCGCCCGCTCCGGCAGCGACACCGCTCTGGATGGCGGCGACATGGGCTGGCGTAAAGCGGGTCAGTTGCCACCTCCGTTCGATCGTATGCTGAGCAGCATGCCTACAGGCGACATTACGCCTCCGGTCCGCACGCCTGGCGGCTTTATCATTCTCAAGCTGCTCGACAAGCGCGGCGGCCAGACCGTGATGGTCGACGAAGTTCATGTTCGTCACATCCTGATCAAGCCAAGCGAAATCCGCACTGAAGCGCAAACCAAGGAACTGGCACAAAAAATCTACGACCGCATTCAGTCGGGCGAAGACTTTGCCACCCTGGCCAAAACCTATTCGGAAGACCCAGGCTCAGCCCTTAACGGCGGCGACCTGAACTGGATCGACCCGAACGCGCTGGTGCCGGAGTTCCGTGAAGTCATGGCTGAAACCCCACAAGGCGTCCTGTCCAAGCCATTCCGTACTCAATACGGCTGGCATGTTCTGGAAGTATTGGGCCGTCGCTCCACTGACAGCACCACCCAGGCCCGCGAGCAGCAAGCCATGAACGCCTTGCGTAACCGCAAGTACGACGAAGAGCTGCAAAGCTGGCTGCGTCAGATCCGTGACGAAGCCTACGTAGAAATCAAACTCCCTGGCGCAACCAACCAGGCAGAGAGCGCAGACCCAGCACAGTGAAAACACAGCGTTTTGCACTGACACCCGGCGAGCCGGCAGGCATAGGTCCCGACCTGTGCCTGCTTCTCGCCTCGCAACGCCAGCCACATCCCCTGATTGCCATTACCAGCCGCGACCTGCTCCACGAGCGGGCCGCGCAACTGGGCGTGGCTGTCAGTTTGCTGCCCGTCAGCCCGGACAACTGGCCCGACCAACCGGCACCTGCAGGCAGCCTCTATGTCTGGGACACGCCGCTCAATGCCCCTGTCACCGCAGGCACATTGGACAAAGCCAACGCCCCGTTCGTACTGCAAACCCTGACCCGTGCAGCCCTTGGCTGTGTTGCAGGCGACTTTGCAGGCATGATCACCGCGCCCGTGCACAAAGGCGTGATCAACGAAGGCGGCATCGCGTTTTCTGGTCATACCGAATTTCTGGCAGACCTGACCGGCACCGAGCAAGTCGTGATGATGCTTGCCACGCGCGGGCTGCGCGTCGCGCTGGTGACCACTCACCTGCCGCTGCGTCAGGTGGCCGATGCAATCACACCTGAGCGTATAACCCGGGTAACCCGAATTCTGCATGCCGACCTGCAACACAAGTTCGGCATCGCCCAGCCGCGTATCCTGGTGTGCGGGCTCAATCCCCACGCCGGTGAAGGCGGTCACTTGGGCTTTGAAGAAATCGACATCATCGAACCCACCCTGGAGCGTCTGCGAAGCGAAGGCATGGACCTGCGCGGCCCATTGCCTGCCGACACTCTGTTTACCCCCAAATATCTGGAGCACTGCGATGCAGTGCTGGCGATGTACCACGACCAAGGCCTGCCCGTGCTCAAGTACAAAGGGTTTGGCGCCGCCGTCAACATCACCCTGGGCTTGCCGATCATCCGCACGTCTGTTGACCATGGCACCGCCCTGGATCTGGCAGGCAGCGGCAAGATCGACACTGGCAGTCTGCAAGTCGCCCTGGAAACCGCCTATCAGATGGCCGAGACACAACTATGACCGAGCAATACCAACACAAGGCGCGTAAGCGCTTTGGCCAAAACTTCTTGCACGATGCGGGCGTTATCGACCGCATCCTGCGCGCGATCAATGCCAAGTCGGGCGACCGCCTGCTGGAGATTGGTCCGGGCCAGGGCGCACTGACCCAAGGCATCCTCAGCAGCGGCGGGCAACTGGACGTTGTCGAGCTGGACAAAGACCTGATCCCGATCCTGAATCAGCAATTTGCCGGCATGAGCAACTTCAACCTGCACCAGGGCGACGCGCTGAAGTTTGACTTCGCCACGCTCAATGCTGCGCCACGCACGCTGCGTGTCGTCGGTAACCTGCCGTACAACATCTCCACGCCGCTGATTTTTCACCTGCTGAAAAACGCCGAGCTGATCCGCGACATGCACTTCATGCTGCAAAAAGAAGTGGTTGAGCGCATGGCCGCAGGGCCTGGCGGCGGAGACTGGGGTCGTCTGTCGATCATGGTTCAGTACCATTGCCGCGTCGAACACCTGTTCAACGTCGGCCCTGGCGCCTTCAACCCGCCGCCAAAAGTCGACTCGGCGATTGTCCGCCTGGTGCCACACGACGTACTGCCCCACCCGGCCAAGGATCACCGCCTGCTGGAGCGCGTGGTGCGTGAAGCCTTCAACCAGCGCCGCAAAACGCTGCGTAACACCCTTAAAGCCTTGCTCAGCAACGACGAAATCGAAGCCGCCGGCGTCGATGGCAGCTTGCGCCCGGAGCAACTCGACCTCGCCGCTTTCGTGCGCCTGGCCGACACACTCAGCGAAAAAGCGGCTAACGCGCCCGTCGCTGACTGATTACTGAGAAAAAACGGTGCCCGTACCAGACATAGCCTCTGGCCGGGCACCCGCCCTCTAGCCTAGACTCAGGCAGCTGTTTTATTCCGAACGTTGTCTGTGCTTTTCAGTAAGGCCTCTCGCATGCATGAGCCCCGCTATGTGATCGACGTCAGCGTCGTCACGCGTTACCTGCCAGAACAATCTCAACCCGAGCATCAGCGCTACGCCTTTGCCTACACCATTACAGTAAGCAACACAGGCACCGTGGCGGCCAAACTGCTGTCCCGGCATTGGGTGATTACCGATGGTGACGGGCATGTCGAAGAAGTGCGCGGAGCCGGAGTGGTCGGGCAACAGCCATTGATCGAGCCCGGCGAGCAGCACACGTACAGCAGCGGTTCGGTGCTCACCACCACAGTGGGCACCATGCAGGGCAGCTACCTGATGCAGGCAAATGACGGCCATCAGTTTAAAGCCATCATCAAGCCCTTCCGCCTGGCCGTACCCGGAGCGCTTCACTGATGGCGGTCTATGCCGTGGGTGACCTGCAAGGGTGCTTGCAGCCCCTCAAGTGCCTGCTGGAGCAAGTGGCCTTCGACCCAGCCAACGATAAACTGTGGCTGGTGGGCGACCTGATCAACCGCGGCCCGGAATCACTCGAAACCCTGCGCTTTCTCTACCACATGCGCGAATCTGTGGTGTGCGTGCTGGGCAATCACGACCTGCACCTGCTGGCGGTTGCCTACAACATCGAACGCCTGAAAAAGGGCGATACGCTGCGCGACATCCTGCAAGCGCCCGATTGCAACGACCTGCTTACCTGGCTGCGACAGCAACCGCTGCTGCACTACGACGCCGAGCGCAATACGGCGCTGGTGCACGCCGGGATACCGCCGCAGTGGTCACTGAAAAAAGCCCTCAAATACGCCGGTGAAGTTGAACACGCCTTGCGCGATGACAGCCTCATCAAGCCGTTCCTGGACGGCATGTACGGCAACGATCCGGCCAAGTGGGACAGCGACCTCACCGGTATCACCCGCCTGCGGGTCATCACCAACTACTTCACCCGCATGCGCTTTTGCACCCGCGACGGCAAACTCGACCTCAAGAGCAAAGAAGGTCTGGGTACCGCGCCGCCGGGCTTTGCGCCATGGTTCAGCTACAAAGAACGCAAAACCCGGGACACCAAGATCATCTTTGGCCACTGGGCGGCACTTGAAGGCCAATGCTCTGAGCCTGGCGTGTTCGCACTCGATACCGGCTGCGTCTGGGGCGGGGCGATGACCTTGCTCAATGTCGATACCGGCCTGCGCCTGAGCTGCGACTGTGATGAGCAGGGGCACCCGGCCCCTCAACTGCTTTGCCCTCCAACCCCTTCTTCGCAACCGCCGCTCGCGCCCTGATTCGCACGCGCTGCCTGGCTAAAGGAAACTCCCATGACTGAATTCAAACGCATTCCCCCACAAGAAGCCCAAGCCCTGCGCGAAAAAGGCGCTGTAGTCGTCGACATCCGCGACCAGCCCACCTATGCCGCCCTGCATATCACCGGCTCACAGCATCTGGACAACCAGTCGATCGCTGACTTCATCCGCGCAGCCGACCTCGACGCCCCGCTGATCGTCACCTGCTACCACGGCAACTCCAGCCAAAGCGCAGCGGCTTACCTGATCAGCCAAGGGTTTTCTGACGTTTACAGCCTCGATGGCGGCTTCGAACTGTGGCGCACCACCTACCCCGCAGAAACGTCCCAATAAGTAGCCCGAAAAATATTTTCATCCGCCCAAGCCCGCGTCCTGAGCGGGCTGGCGCTCTTGCAGACCAACGGTCGCGCCAACTATTCGCGCATCTCTTCTTGACCTCCCCGATTACCAACTATCCTTAAGCGCAGGCCATCCGAATCTGGGGAGAGCCGGTACACCGGTGTATGGATCATCAGTAGTAACTTCAAGGGGTTAAGCCCCTTGATGGTGTCCTGGGGGGTACACGGCAACTGCAACGTTGCTGCATGCCAGCACTCGAACTGACCGATCAATCGCCGGCTCCACGTATCGAGCGAGGTGACGTCATGAGTATTTTTAGCCACTTCCAACAACGCTTTGAATCCACACGCCAAGAAGAGCTAACGCTCCAGGAATACCTTGAGCTGTGCAAACAAGACAAAAGCGCATACGCCTCAGCTGCCGAACGGCTGCTGATGGCCATCGGTGAACCGGAACTACTGGACACCTCAACCAATTCCCGCCTGTCGCGCATTTTTTCGAACAAAGTGATTCGCCGCTATCCGGCCTTTGCCGACTTCCACGGAATGGAAGAGTGCATTGACCAGATCGTGTCGTACTTTCGCCATGCCGCTCAGGGCCTGGAAGAGAAAAAACAAATTCTCTACCTGCTCGGCCCGGTGGGCGGCGGCAAGTCTTCGCTGGCTGAAAAGCTCAAAGAACTGATCGAGAAGGTCCCGTTCTATGCAATCAAGGGCTCACCCGTCTTTGAATCACCGCTGGGGCTGTTCAACGCGACCGAAGACGGCGCGATTCTTGAAGAAGACTTCGGCATCCAAAAACGCTACCTGAACACCATCATGTCGCCTTGGGCGACTAAACGCCTGGCCGAATTCGGTGGTGATATCAGCCAGTTCCGCGTGGTTAAACTCTACCCTTCGATCCTCAATCAGATCGGCGTGGCCAAAACCGAGCCCGGTGACGAGAACAACCAGGACATTTCGGCCCTCGTCGGTAAGGTCGATATCCGCAAACTCGAAGAATTCCCGCAAAACGACGCCGACGCCTACAGCTACTCGGGCGCACTGTGCCGGGCTAACCAGGGCCTGATGGAATTCGTCGAGATGTTCAAGGCACCGATCAAGGTCCTCCACCCTCTGCTCACCGCCACCCAAGAGGGCAACTACAACAGCACCGAAGGGCTGGGCGCGATTCCGTTCAACGGCATCCTGCTGGCTCACTCCAACGAATCGGAGTGGCACACCTTCCGCAACAACAAGAACAACGAAGCGTTCATCGACCGGATTTACATCGTCAAAGTCCCGTACTGCCTGCGCGTCAGCGACGAAGTCAAAATCTACGACAAGCTGTTGTTCAACAGTTCGCTGGCCAAGGCCCATTGCGCGCCGGACACCCTGAAAATGCTCGCGCAGTTCACCGTCCTGTCGCGCCTCAAAGAGCCAGAGAACTCCAACATCTACTCCAAGATGCGGGTCTATGACGGCGAGAACCTCAAAGACACCGACCCGAAAGCCAAGTCGATTCAGGAGTACCGCGACAGCGCGGGCGTGGATGAAGGCATGACCGGTCTGTCGACCCGTTTCGCGTTCAAAATCCTTTCTAAAGTGTTCAACTTTGACCCGCACGAAATTGCTGCCAACCCGGTGCACCTGCTCTATGTGCTGGAGCAACAGATCGAGCAAGAGCAGTTCCCGGCGGAAACCCGCGAGCGTTATTTGCGCTTCCTCAAGGAATACCTGGCACCGCGCTACATCGAATTCATCGGCAAGGAAATCCAGACCGCTTACCTGGAGTCCTACAGCGAGTACGGGCAAAACATCTTCGACCGCTACGTGCTTTACGCCGATTTCTGGATTCAGGACCAGGAGTACCGCGACCCGGAAACAGGCGAAATCCTCAACCGCGTAGCGCTCAACGAAGAGCTGGAGAAAATCGAAAAACCGGCCGGCATCAGCAACCCGAAAGATTTCCGCAACGAAATCGTCAACTTCGTGCTGCGCGCCCGCGCCAACAACAATGGCAAAAACCCGACCTGGCTCAGCTACGAGAAGCTGCGCGTGGTCATCGAGAAGAAAATGTTCTCCAACACCGAGGACTTGCTACCGGTTATCAGCTTCAACGCCAAAGCGAGCAAAGAGGACCAGCAAAAACACAACGACTTCGTCACCCGCATGGTCGAACGCGGCTACACCGACAAACAAGTACGACTGCTCTCCGAGTGGTATCTGCGAGTCAGAAAATCGCAGTGAGGCAGTTGTAGGCCTCAAGCCTCAAGCTGCAAGAAGAAAACACACGCGCTGTGCTTCGACTTGCAGCTTGCAGCTGACAACTTGAAGCTGCCCGGAGGGCCTTATGAGCTATGTGATCGACCGACGCCTCAATGGCAAGAATAAAAGCACGGTAAACCGTCAGCGTTTCCTGCGGCGTTACCGCGACCACATCAAAAAGGCGGTCGAAGAGGCCGTAGGCCATCGCTCCATCACCGACATGGAGCATGGCGAGCAAATCAGCATCCCGGGCCGCGACATTGATGAGCCCGTGCTTCACCACGGCCGTGGTGGCAAGCAAACCACGGTTCACCCCGGCAACAAGGAATTCACCAGCGGCGAACATATCCAGCGCCCGCAAGGGGGCGGCGGAGGGGGCGGCGGCCCGGGCAAAGCAGGTAATTCCGGTGAGGGCATGGACGAATTCGTCTTTCAGATCACCCAGGAAGAGTTCCTCGAGTTCATGTTCGAAGACCTCGAACTGCCGAACCTGATCAAACGCCACCTCACCGGCACCGACACTTTCAAAACCGTGCGCGCGGGCATCAGCAACGAAGGCAACCCGTCGCGCATCAACATCATCCGCACCCTGCGTTCAGCCCACGCACGGCGCATCGCCCTGTCCGGCAGCAGCCGGGTAAAACTCAAAGAAGCCAAAGCTGAACTTGAGCGGCTAAAACGCGAAGAACCAGACAACTTCGGCGATATCAAAGACATCGAGGCCGAAATAGAGAAACTTAGCGCGCGGATACACCGCGTGCCGTTCCTTGATACGTTCGACCTCAAGTACAACCTGCTGGTCAAACAACCCAACCCCAGCTCCAAGGCGGTGATGTTCTGCCTGATGGACGTTTCCGGGTCCATGACCCAGGCCACCAAAGACATCGCCAAGCGCTTCTTCATCCTCTTGTACCTGTTCCTGAAACGGAACTACGACAAGATTGACGTGGTGTTCATCCGCCATCACACCAGCGCCCGCGAGGTCGATGAAGAGGAGTTTTTCTATTCCCGGGAAACCGGCGGCACCATCGTGTCCAGCGCACTCAAACTGATGCAAGAGATCATGGCCGAGCGGTATCCGGCCAATGAATGGAACATCTACGCGGCCCAGGCCTCGGACGGTGACAACTGGAACGATGACTCGCCTATTTGCCGCGACATCCTGGTCAACCAGATCATGCCGTTCGTGCAGTACTACACTTACGTTGAGATCACCCCGCGCGAGCATCAGGCGCTCTGGTTCGAATACGAGCGCATCAGAGACTCGTTCCCCGACACGTTCGCTCAACAGCAACTGGTCTCGGCCGGCGATATCTACCCGGTCTTCCGTGAACTCTTCCAGCGCAGGTTAGCCACATGACCGCCAAAGAGCATAAACGCCAACCTATTTCCACAGGGTCCGAATGGACCTTTGAGCTGATCCAGGCTTACGACCGCGAAATCAGCCGCCTCGCGGAACGTTATGCGCTGGACACCTACCCCAACCAGATTGAGGTGATTACCGCTGAGCAAATGATGGACGCCTACGCGTCCGTCGGCATGCCGCTGGGTTACCACCATTGGTCCTACGGCAAACACTTCTTGAGTACCGAGAAGTCCTACAGCCGTGGGCAGATGGGGCTGGCTTACGAAATCGTGATCAACTCCGACCCGTGCATCGCCTACCTGATGGAAGAAAACACCATCTGCATGCAAGCCCTGGTCGTAGCCCACGCGTGCTACGGGCATAACAGCTTCTTCAAGGGCAACTACCTGTTCCGGACCTGGACCGATGCCAGCTCGATCATCGACTACCTGGTGTTCGCCAAGCAGTACATCATGCAGTGCGAAGAACGCCACGGCATCGATGCCGTCGAAGACCTGCTCGACTCCTGCCATGCCTTGATGAACTACGGCGTGGACCGCTACAAACGGCCCTATCCGATTTCTGCCGAAGAAGAACGCCGTCGCCAGAAAGACCGCGAAGAGCACCTGCAAAAGCAAATCAACGACCTGTGGCGCACCATCCCCAAAGGGGTGGGAAAATCCAGTGAAAAGGACAACGCCCGCTTCCCGGATGAGCCGCAGGAAAACATCCTGTACTTCATTGAAAAACACGCGCCACTGCTGGAGCCCTGGCAGCGCGAAGTCGTACGCATTGTGCGCAAAATCGCCCAGTATTTTTACCCGCAGCGCCAAACCCAAGTGATGAACGAGGGCTGGGCCACGTTCTGGCACTACACGCTGATGAACGACCTGTACGACGAAGGGCTGGTCACCGATGGCTTCATGATGGAGTTCCTCACCTCGCACACCAGCGTGGTCTTCCAGCCAGGCTTTGACAGCCCGTACTACAGCGGCATCAATCCCTATGCTCTGGGGTTTGCGATGTACCAGGACATCCGCCGCATGTGCGAGCACCCCACCGAAGAAGACCGGCGCTGGTTCCCGGACCTTGCAGGCAGCGACTGGCTGACCAGCATCAAATTTGCCATGAGCAGCTTCAAGGACGAGAGCTTCATCCTGCAATACCTGTCGCCCAAGGTCATTCGCGACCTCAAGCTCTTCAGCATCATGGACGACGATCAAAAGGACGACCTGCTGGTGCCTGCGATTCACGACGAGAACGGTTACCGCACCATCCGCGAAACGCTGGCAGCGCAATACAACCTGGGCAATCGTGAACCCAACGTGCAGATCTGGAGCATTGATCGACGCGGCGACCGCTCCCTGACCTTGCGCCACCAACAACATGACCGCAAACCTCTGGGTGACTCCACCGACGAGGTACTCAAGCACCTGCACCGTCTGTGGGGCTTCGATATCCATCTGGAGACCCTGCAAGGCGACCAGATCATGAAGGTCCAGCACGTACCGCCCAAAGGCGAGCATGGTGAAAACGACTACGGCCGTCTGGACTTGTCCGCCGTCCACCTGTAACCACATCGACCTCCGCTAACGCGGCACACGGGTTATCCTGTCGCGCTAACGGAGGCTTTTTATGAAGATCTATAAAGTGGGCGGCGCAGTGCGCGACCGCTTGCTGGGCAAACCCGTCACCGACATCGACTGGGTGGTGGTGGGCGCGACTGCCGAGCAAATGCTCGCCGAAGGGTTTCGCCCGGTGGGGTCAGACTTCCCGGTATTTCTTCACCCAAAAACCGGTGAAGAATATGCACTTGCCCGAACCGAACGCAAAAGCGGCCATGGCTATGGTGGCTTTATCTTCCATGCCAGCCCCGACGTCACCCTCGAAGACGACCTGATACGCCGCGACCTGACCATCAATGCGATGGCCGAAGACGCTGATTGCAATATCACCGACCCGTACCACGGCCAGCGAGACTTAGAAGCACGCATTCTGCGCCACGTTTCCCCCGCGTTTGCCGAAGATCCCTTGCGAGTCCTGCGTGTTGCCCGCTTTGCCGCCCGTTATGCAGGGCTTGGTTTCAGCATCGCTCCCGAGACCCTGGAACTCATGCGCCAACTGTCCGCCTCTGGCGAACTGCAGGCCCTGACGCCCGAGCGTTGCTGGAAAGAAATCTCTCGCGCACTCATGGAAGATCACCCACAGGTATTCATCGAAGTGCTGCGCAGTTGCGACGCGCTTGAGGTGCTACTGCCAGAGGTCAACGCCTTGTTTGGCGTGCCACAACCTCCCGCTCATCACCCCGAAGTCGACAGCGGCCTGCACACGCTGAGCGTGCTCGAACAAGCTGCCTTGCACCACCAACCACTGACCGTGCGCTGGGCTTGCCTGCTGCACGACCTGGGTAAAGGGCTGACACCGGAAAGCCAGTGGCCACGACACATTGCCCACGAGCACAAAGGGCTGCGTCTGATAAAAGCCGTCAACGAACGCTACAAAGTACCGAGAGATTGCCAGGAACTGGCCCTGTTGGTGGGCGAGTACCACACCCATGGTCATCGCGCCCTGGAGCTCAAGGCATCGACATTGCTGGAGTTGCTGCAGCGGTTTGATGTATATCGCCGCCCTCAGCGTTTTGAGGAATTTGTGGTGGCCTGCGAAATGGACGCCAGAGGGCGTTTAGGTCTGGAGAACCGCCCTTACCCACAGGCGGACTATCTGCGCGGCGCGGCCCTGGCAGCACAAGGCGTGACCGTACAACCGCTGATAGAACAAGGTTTCAAAGGCCCCGAACTGGGCGAGGCCCTCAAGCACGAACGGCTCAAGGCCCTGCAAGCCTACAAAGACGCCGCCAAACACTGACCGTCTGTAGGAGCGAGCTTGCCTCGCGATCTTTTAAACAATCAAAAGATCGCGAGGCAATCGAGCGTCGAGCGGCTGCTCCTACAAAATCAAAGCATCTCTGCCGGCGTCAATTGCACGCCCCGCCACTCAAACGCCACAGGCGCCAATACCTGGTCGATCTGCGCTTCGGCCCACATCTGGGCAAGGGTTTTACCCACGCCCGGATGCACCTTATCTGGTGCCATCAACGACAACGGCCAAAGCACAAACGCATTCTTGAGAATTTCTGCTCGCGGCAAGGTCAGGAACTCAAAGTCACCCTTAAGATCGCCGTAAAACAACACGTCGATATCCAACGGCAGCCCTTTGCGATCCGGGGCATAACGCCCGTTATCCGCTTCAATCAACTTCAAACGTCGGCTTAATTCCATCAGTGGCAAATCGGTTTTGGCCGCGACCACCAGATTGAAAAATGGCCCGCTTTTGATGCCCACCGGCTGACTTTCAAACACCGCCGAACACGTCATGCCCACTAAAAAGCCCGCAAGCGCGTCCAGCCCGGCACACAAATGCCGTTCACGCTCGGTATTGCTACCGAGCCCGAGATAAACCTCTGTTAGCGGCATCCGCGCTCAATCTCCACACCCACCCCTGTGGCCGCCGCAACGGCGCCGGGCTTGGTCAGCTTGAGGTGCAACCAGGGAATATTGAATTCACTCATCAGCACCTGCGCCAAACGTTCGGCAAATGTTTCTACCAGCTGGAACTGAGCCTGCTCGGCAAACGCCTGGATGCGCGCCGACACACTGGCGTAATCCAATGCCAGGGTCAGGTCGTCTCCGGCCGCTGCCGGGCGGTTATCCCACGCAAAACTCAGATCTAGCCGCAGGCACTGACGGATGCCGCGCTCCCAGTCATAAGCACCGATAACGGTGTCAACTTCCAGGCCTTCGATAAACACTCTGTCCAAGCACTCTTCTCCGCAGCACGACAAGGGCGCAATGCGCCGTTAGAATCAGGGCGTCCTTGCCCGGAATAGTTAGCATGTTTTGGTTACTGGCGATGCTCGCCTACCTGCTTGGTTCTATGTCCTTCGCTATTTTGCTCAGCCGCCTGACGGGAAACCCCGACCCGCGAATGAGTGGCTCAGGCAATGCCGGCGCAACCAACATGTTGCGCCTGGCCGGTAAAAAGCTCGCCATCCTGACCTTGCTTGGCGATCTGTGCAAAGGGCTTTTACCGGTATTGCTGGCCTATCAACTGGGCTGCACGCTCCAGCAACAAGCCTGGATCGGCGCCTGCGCCGTTGTAGGGCACATGTACCCACTGTACTTCCGCTTTCGCGGCGGCAAGGGCGTTGCCACCGCGGCCGGCATGCTGCTGGGCCTTTATCCGCCCGCCGCGCTGCTGGCTGCTGTCGCATGGCTGCTGACCTTCCAGCTCAGCCGCACGAGCTCGCTGGCCTCACTGATTGCCGCCCCCTCACCCTGCCCTTGCTGGCTTGGCAAGAGCCTGCAGCGCTGCTGCCCATGAGCGCCCTGACGACGCTCATTGTGTGGCGGCACCGCAGCAATCTACGCGACCTGATGGCTGGGCGCGAACGGCATTTCTGAACACTTACAGCGGTGGCAACTGCTCCATCGGCCAGCGTGCCTGCACGCTGATCGCCAGGCTCTCGTGCTGGCCCGCCAGCAAACGCTGACACCCGGCATAAGCAATCATCGCGCCATTATCGGTGCAGAACTCGGGGCGAGCGTAGTACACCTGACCGTTCATCTCGCCGAGCATTTTCTCGAGCGATTCACGCAGCGCCTTGTTCGCACTCACCCCCCCGGCAATAACCAGGCGCTTCATCCCGGCAGCCTTCAGCGCGCGCTTGCACTTGATGGTCAGGGTTTCGACAACGGCTTGCTGAAACGCCAGCGAAATATCGCAACGCGCCTGCTCCGTATCCTCGCCCGCGTCTACACAACGCTGCCAAGTATTCAGCGCGAAGGTTTTAAGGCCGCTAAAACTGAATTGCAGCCCCGGACGATCGGTCATCGGCCGCGGGAACACAAAACGCCCGGCAACCCCTTGTGCAGCCAGCCGCGCGATCTCAGGGCCACCCGGATAACGCATCCCCATCATCTTGGCGGTTTTGTCGAAGGCTTCACCCGCCGCATCATCCAGACTCTCGCCCAACAGCTCGTATTGACCGATGCCATCAACACGCACCAGCTGCGTATGACCTCCCGACACCAACAAAGCGACGAACGGGAACTCTGGTGGCTGCTCTTCCAGCATGGGGGCCAATAAATGGCCTTCCATGTGGTGCACGCCAAGGGCAGGAATACCCCAGGCAAAAGCCAGCGCCTGGGCACACGAAGCCCCGACCAGCAAGGCCCCGACCAGTCCCGGCCCTGCCGTGTAGGCAATGGCGTCAATCTCTGTAGGCACGCAATCGGCCTCAGCCAACACCTGACGAATCAAGGGCAGCATGCGCTTGACGTGATCACGCGAGGCAAGCTCCGGCACCACACCGCCATAAGCGCGGTGCAGGTCGATCTGACTGAACAGCGCATCGGCCAAAAGCCCGCGTTCACTGTCGTATAGCGCGACGCCGGTTTCGTCGCAGGAAGTTTCTAATCCCAGTACTAGCATGGGTTTACGCCTTGTTGAGGCTCAATTCGAAGGCGCGCATAATAGTCGCCACTCCCGCCCCCGACCAGCGGTTTTCGATCAGAGGCTTTGCATTCCGGGCGTTGAGGGGTTAACATCCGCAACCCTTAAAAACCGACGTCTTACAACGCAATTTAGCCTTGGGACGTTGACCCCGGTAATGAATGAAGGTAGCTCTGGATGCCAGCCGTCAAAGTAAAAGAGAACGAACCCTTCGACGTAGCTCTGCGTCGTTTCAAGCGCTCCTGCGAAAAAGCCGGTGTACTGGCTGAAGTTCGCAGCCGCGAATTTTACGAGAAGCCGACTTCTGAGCGTAAGCGCAAAGCAGCAGCAGCTGTTAAGCGTCACGCAAAGAAAGTTCAGCGCGAGCAGCGCCGCGCCGTTCGTCTGTACTAATACACAGACGTTCGTTGCAAGCTTCTGCCAAGCCCGGCCTAAAGCCGGGCCGTAGGCAGTTGCAGCAAGTTACACGCTCTACCGTAAAGGCCGCAGATGCGACCGCGACAAAGCGTAACACCACGTCAGACCTGGTTTTAACAACCAGCGGTGCACGTCTTTACTGACGAGCCTTACAAGGCTACCGACGAGCACACTTTTCCTGATTCTCCCAAGACAATCAGCCCAAGGTACTTCTCCTGTGCCTGCTTATGAGCCACCCGAGACCCACCACAGGTCAATTCGGACTCAGAGCGCAACACCTATCGAACATATTCGTACTGATTAAAACCCTAGTCAGATGAGATTCGACAGATACACTTCCCCACAATGACTGAGCAGACGCCACACGATCGAGCCATGCACCTGCGTGCACGCCATCATGCCAAGCCACTCATCTGGGTTAATTTCTGCTCCGTGATGACGAGAACGCCATGGCCGGGTTAATCCCCCAGAGCTTTATTGACGACCTTCTGAACCGCACCGATATCGTCGATGTCGTCAGCTCGCGCGTGCAAATGAAGAAAGCAGGCAAGAACTACACGGCTTGCTGCCCGTTTCACAAAGAAAAAACGCCCTCGTTCAGTGTCAGCCCCGACAAACAGTTTTATTACTGCTTTGGCTGCGGCGCAGGCGGCAATGCCCTCGGCTTCATCATGGACCACGACAACCTGGACTTCCCCCAGGCCGTCGAAGAACTGGCAAAAGCTGCCGGCATGGAGATCCCCCGAGAAGAAGGCGGCCGCTCACACAAGCCACGGCAACCTACCGACTCACCGCTCTACCCGCTTCTGACCGCTGCCGCCGACTTTTACCGGCAAGCGCTCAAGAGTCATCCTGCACGCAAAGTCGCCGTCGAATACCTCAAAGGCCGCGGCCTGACCGGCGAAATCGCTCGCGACTTTGGCCTCGGTTTCGCCCCACCCGGCTGGGACAACCTGTTCAAGCACTTGAGCAACGACACCCTGCAGCAAAAGGCGATGATTGACGCCGGGCTGCTGGTGGAGAACGCCGAGACCGGCAAACGCTACGACCGCTTTCGCGACCGCGTGATGTTCCCGATCCGCGACAGCCGCGGCCGCATCATTGCGTTCGGCGGCCGCGTGCTCGGCGACGACAAGCCCAAATACCTGAACTCCCCGGAAACCCCTGTATTCCACAAGGGCCAGGAACTCTACGGGCTGTTCGAGGCACGCAAATTCAACCGCAGCCTCGATGAAATCATCGTGGTTGAAGGCTACATGGACGTGATCGCGCTGGCCCAGCAAGGCCTGCGCAATGCCGTCGCCACCTTGGGTACCGCCACCAGCGAAGAGCACATGAAACGCTTGTTTCGCGTGGTGCCCAGCGTTCTATTCTGTTTTGACGGCGATCAGGCTGGCCGCAACGCTGCCTGGCGCGCCCTTGAAGCAACCCTCTCGTGCTTGCAGGACGGTCGCCGTGCGCGCTTTCTGTTTTTGCCCGAGGGCGAAGACCCGGACACATTGGTGCGCTCCGAAGGCACCGACGCCTTCAAGGCGCGCATCAACCAGCACGCACAACCGCTGGCCGATTACTTTTTCCAGCAACTCACCGAAGAAGCCGACCCGCGGTCGCTTGAGGGCAAAGCCCACATGGTCACGCTGGCAGCACCGTTGATCGACAAAGTGCCGGGCGCCAACCTGCGCACGCTGATGCGTCAGCGCCTGACCGAAATCACCGGCCTGACCCACGACATGGTTAGCCAACTGGCACAAAGCGCGCCCGTCAAACCCCAGCCCCAACCCGCTTACGACCCCGGCATTGATTACGACGCAATGCCCGACTACAGCGACTTCCAGCAACCGGACGTGTACATCCCCCAACAGGAATGGACCCCGAAAAAGCCTGGCGCTGGCGGTAAAAAGTGGGAAAACAAACCTTGGGACAAAAAAGGCAAACGCGGTGCCGAGCGCGAGCAGGCCTGGGTGCCAGTCGGCGTCGAACCGCCCACGCTAACGGCCTTGCGCACCCTGCTGCACCACCCCCAACTGGCAAAAAAAGTTGAGGACGCCGGGCACTTTGCGGCCGAAGACCAGACCAATAATCAACTACTGATTGCTCTGGTAGAAGCCGTACAGAAAAATCCTAAGCTAAGCTCTATTCAGTTGCTGTCGCGCTGGCACGGCACCGAGCAGGGTCGATTGTTACAACGATTGCTGGAAAAGGAATGGCTAATTGACGCCGATAACCTTGAACAACAGTTTTTCGACACCATAACTAGCTTGTCAGCACGCCAACGTGAGCGAAATCTAGAGCAACTTCTTCGAAAAGCACGTCAAGGCGAGCTTAGTACCGAGGAAAAAAACCAGTTACGCGACCTCTTGAGTCGCAATAATCCTGCATCAAACCCGACCTCAACTGGCGCGTGAGGTCACAGCTAAGGTATAATCCTCGGCTTGTTTTTTGCCCGCCAAGACCTTCAGTGGATAGGGTGTTATGTCCGGAAAAGCGCAACAGCAGTCTCGTATCAAAGAGTTGATCACCCTCGGCCGTGAGCAGAAGTATCTGACTTACGCAGAGGTCAACGACCACCTGCCCGAAGATATTTCAGATCCGGAGCAAGTGGAAGACATCATCCGCATGATTAATGACATGGGGATCCCCGTACACGAGAGTGCTCCGGATGCGGACGCCCTTATGTTGGCCGATGCTGACACCGACGAAGCCGCTGCTGAAGAAGCAGCCGCAGCGTTGGCGGCAGTAGAGACCGATATTGGTCGTACGACTGACCCTGTACGTATGTATATGCGTGAAATGGGTACGGTAGAGTTGCTGACACGTGAAGGCGAAATCGAAATCGCCAAGCGTATCGAAGAAGGCATCCGTGAAGTGATGAGCGCAATCGCGCACTTCCCTGGCACGGTTGACCACATTCTCTCCGAGTACACTCGCGTCACCACCGAAGGTGGCCGCCTGTCCGACGTTCTGAGCGGTTATATCGACCCGGACGACGGTATTACGCCACCTGCCGCCGAAGTTCCGCCACCTGTCGACGCCAAAGCTGCTAAAGCTGACGACGACAGCGACGATGACGACGCAGAAGCTTCAGACGATGAAGAAGAAGCCGAAAGCGGTCCAGATCCGGTCATTGCTGCCCAGCGTTTTGGTGCCGTCTCTGATCAGATGGAAATCACTCGCAAGGCGCTGAAAAAGCACGGCCGCGACAGCAAGCAAGCCATCATCGAACTGGTTGCCCTGGCTGAGCTGTTCATGCCGATCAAACTGGTTCCGAAGCAATTCGAAGGTTTGGTTGAGCGTGTTCGCAGTGCCCTGGAGCGTCTGCGTGCACAAGAACGCGCCATCATGCAGCTGTGCGTACGTGATGCACGTATGCCACGCGCCGACTTCCTGCGCCTGTTCCCGGGCAACGAAGTTGACGAAAGCTGGAGCGATTCGCTGGCCAAAGGCAAAAGCAAATACGCTGAAGCCATAGGCCGCCTGCAACCGGACATCATCCGTTGCCAGCAAAAGCTGTCGGCACTGGAAGCAGAAACCGGCTTGACGGTTGCTGAGATCAAGGACATCAACCGTCGTATGTCGATCGGTGAGGCCAAGGCCCGCCGCGCGAAGAAAGAGATGGTTGAAGCGAACTTGCGTCTGGTGATCTCCATCGCCAAGAAGTACACCAACCGTGGCTTGCAGTTCCTCGACCTGATCCAGGAAGGCAACATCGGCTTGATGAAAGCGGTAGACAAGTTTGAATACCGCCGCGGCTACAAATTCTCGACTTATGCCACCTGGTGGATCCGTCAGGCGATCACTCGCTCGATCGCCGACCAGGCCCGCACCATCCGTATTCCGGTGCACATGATCGAGACGATCAACAAGCTCAACCGTATTTCCCGCCAGATGTTGCAGGAAATGGGCCGTGAACCGACCCCGGAAGAGCTGGGCGAACGCATGGAAATGCCTGAGGACAAAATCCGCAAGGTATTGAAGATCGCTAAAGAGCCGATTTCCATGGAAACCCCGATCGGTGATGACGAAGACTCCCATCTGGGCGACTTCATCGAAGACTCGACCATGCAGTCGCCAATCGATGTAGCCACCGTTGAGAGCCTTAAAGAAGCGACACGCGACGTACTCGGCGGCCTGACGGCACGCGAAGCCAAAGTACTGCGCATGCGTTTCGGTATCGACATGAATACCGACCACACCCTTGAGGAGGTTGGTAAGCAGTTCGACGTTACCCGTGAGCGGATTCGTCAGATCGAAGCCAAAGCGCTGCGTAAGCTGCGCCACCCGACGAGAAGCGAGCACTTACGCTCCTTCCTCGACGAGTGATCCCAAAACCCCCGGCCCTGCCGGGGGTTTTGCTTTGTGGGCAATACAGCGCCTGCACGCCTTCAAATGCGACAGAATTCGCACACAGAATTCTTCGTACCTCTAATTAAGATTTTTCGGATAGCACTCCTAAGAAACCATCGTTATAATCCCCGGCTTACTTAGGGCCTATAGCTCAGTTGGTTAGAGCAGGGGACTCATAATCCCTTGGTCGCAGGTTCGAGTCCTGCTGGGCCCACCATATTAAAAGCCGCGCATTGCGCGGCTTTTTTGTGACCACCAAAATACCGTCAAAAGATCGCAGCCTTCGGCAGCTCCTACACAGAGCTCACGCTCCCCCGTAGCAGTTGACGAGCCTTGCGAGGCTACGTCCGGCTGCGCAGCAGCCGTAAACCACGCTGAAAAGATCGCGAGACAAGCTCGCTCCTACAGCCAGCGAACACTAACCCCCTGTAGCCGCTGCCGAGCCCCTTCCCTCACAAAAACGCAATCCACAGCCCCGCCATCAGCAAAGTCACCAAGGTCACTGGCACCCCGGACTTTGCGAATGACCCGAACGAGATCTTGATACCGCACCCCGCCGCCTGTTCCACGACGATGATCCCGGCCAAGCTGCCGAAAATAATAAGGTTGCTCGAAAACCCGGTACCCAACGCAATTGCAGCACCTAACGACTGCGCGTTGTTGTCCGGGTGCAGGTATGGGGAAAGCAGCATGGTCGTGGTCAACTTCGCCTACGGCATACCGATAAAGCCCTTTATCCAGACCATCCTGCCCCACGGCCTGAACCTGCCCAAAGTGCCCAAAGGGGATCAAATCTGGCAGCACAGCGAAACCGCCCAGCAGCGCGTGGACGCCGACGGCAACTGGTCGCGGCAGACCGATGGTCGCATACAGGACTTTTCAGCTGACCGCGAAGTTCAGGCCTTGGACAACCAAGAGCACTATCAAAGCCACAGCCAAACCGTGGACGACCACTCAAAGGAAACTGTCGGGGGGGTCAAAACCATAGAAGCGCTGGGCGCCGTGAAACTGCTGTCAGGCGGATCAATGAGCGTGGCGGCTGTGGATGATTTACACCAAGCCACGTGCCGGGATCTGAATCTGGTGGTTGGGGATAAGTACAACGCCACCGTGGGTGGCGATATGCAGGAGCGGATCGAAGGAATTCTTCAAAGTCTTCGGGAGTTAGTCTTACACTAAAATCACCAAAGGTTTGGGTGGGCTCGGATACGTTGAATATCTTGAAGGCTTTAAGTGATCTCACTGACATTGTCGCTCAAATGAACCTGAATATTAGTAATCACTCGCACGCTTTAAGCCCACCGCCAAACAAAGCGCCTTACTTAGCACTCAAGTGTTGAATCTCTGTTGAGAGGCAAAGCTTTTGAGCTGAAATAAATTTGATATCGAAGATATCGGAGTTTCGGTTAAAAACTTCTGCTTCTTTCAGGTTTATCATCCTCATATCGTCAGAAAGCCCTATATCCGAGACGTCAAAAAAATAAATCTCAATATCTTTAACCTCTATCCCCCACCATTCCAAGACATATTTATTGAGGAAAGCCACAAGCATATTTAGTGCCGTCTTAGCATCTCTGTGATCAAAGTTATCGGGCGGACAATCCAGAGCTAAAAAACCTTTGACTGAGTAATTCTTTCTTTTAGGACTACGATCGTCTTTTTCAGTATGATTAAAAGCAATTCCCTGCTCTCCTTTCTCCGTAAAGACTTCTATCTCTTTCACTAAAACGCTCGGATGGACCATAGCATCTCTCAATTTAATAAGTTTTGATATAGCGTCATACTCCTTACTATTACTATCAATTTTATTTCCGCCACACTCAAATATCACGTACGCCAACTTTGACAATGTAGACTTTCTTTCAATCTCCAAGTCATCACGATCTTTGCGTGGTAGCATTTCAAGTAGTGAATTTGCTACAGCCTCCATGGCAAAACATGTGGAGAGTATGGATTGTCTCGACAAAATATCTTTCGTAAAAAAATCCTTCGCATCTCGAGACATCTCATAAAGAACCATTGAATCCTTAAGGATTGAGCAGAAATTATTTTTTGTTATGGTTGCTTTGCGAAAACTCATAATTTATCTGCCACTATTGTTAATGATGGAATGGAAAGATAACAAGCTCAGTCAGCTTCATTGATTTTGTTTGCGCACCATATTTTGCAATTTATTAGTGCCAAACTAGTGTAGATCAAAAAACTTTTTGGACTGCCTTTCGACCTACAATGATCTACTCGTCATGGGCTATTGGATCAGTATACGTATTCTCACAAATACATAGATTTATACACACTATAAAGCAGTGACAAATCCATCAATTTTTACAAACACTTAAAATACTCAGAATAGTTGTTTGCATCACTCAACCTCTCAAGCTGGGAGACCTTACTAGGACTGTATTTCATAGAATGGTTCGTAAACATAAACATGCCAATGATAAACATGAACGCCAAACTTAACAGAGATAACAAAGCGCCTTTCACGGATAAAAAAGCATTGAGCAATCCGATCCAATTTAAAGCGTGAGTTGGAGGTGTGCCGCTTGGCATAAAAGTTAAAGGATAAATTACGCCTGCAAGGAAGATTAAAGCGACAAAAGCTAGCGACCAAGTTATCTGCGGTGGCGACTCTGGATTGTCTGTAACTGACTCAACAAAATCTCCTATGAGTCGAGCATGATGCTTCGCTTCTAGAAAACACTCGGTGATAAGATCCCGCTCCTTATTAATGGCAACCCAAGGCATGGATGCAATATCAGAATAGTTGAGCAATGACCCCCTAGTACTCTCGGGGTTGGTGAACCCACTTAACATAGCTGTTAGACCACCCAGTCCGACCAGTTCACCTCTACCTCTTCTTTCCTGTTTCTCTTGCTGTCGCTCTTCGCGAAGCCGCTTTTCCGAAAGAGAGCTACAGTGATGTGCCACCTCTTCGCGAAGTTTTTCTAAGATCGATTCCCTTTCAGAGAACTCAGAAAAATTCGCTCCCTCATAAATCTCCAACAGTACATCATCGTTGTAATTTGATTCATTTTCATCTTCGATGGAGTATATTTTTTTGGCTGCAGATCTATAAGCCGCATTATTTTTCTGCTTGTTGTACCAGTCAAAATCTATAGTCCCAATTTTATCAAGAAGCTTATGTGATTCAATTATGAGAGCATTCATTTTGTTATTTTTTTCAGAGAATACGCTCTGATTAGAGAAAATCTTGGCAATAATGAAAGCGCCAACAATACCTACAATTGCAGCTGTTGATTGCGAAAGAGTACTGAAAAACCAGTTCCAATCCAATACCATTTTTAAACTCCTAACTCTTGCTTTAGTTCAGCAACTGTCACCGCAATTGCATTTAGCAATCGTCACGCGCTAGGTACTTGTGGACAAGCGGCTGGTAACCGCAGTGCTAAAAAAGCCTACCAAAAAAAAATATTAGCTGAAATACACTTATCCCCCCTCCCGCCGACGGGCTTCACGTCCTTTTTTTGTGCAAACCCACGGGGTGGTGCAATCAGCTAGCTAGGCCACGTCGTGTATGGGCTCTGACAGCTTGGAGGCCATTGCACAGAGTGAAAGGTTTTGTAGGGTTGTGAGAAGTCAGGCTCAAAGCGTGTCCAGATCCATCGAGTACATGCGGGAAATATGGGAATAAATATTCGTAAAAACCTTTATTTGCTGGGTTTTACCAATGAACCCTGGTGTTTTAAGTGGGCTCATAATCCCTTGGTCGCAGGTTCGAGTCCTGCTGGGCCCACCACATTAAAAGCCGCGCATTGCGCGGCATTTTTGTGCCCACCAAAATACCGTCAAAAGATCGCAGCCTTCGGCAGCTCCGACACAGAGCTCACGCTCCCCCGTAGCAGTTGACGAGCCTGCGAGGCTACGTCCGGCTGCGCAGCAGCCGTAAACCACGCTGAAAAGATCGCGAGACAAGCTCGCTCCTACAGCCAGCGAACGCTAAACCCCTGTAGCCGCTGCCGAGCCCTCCCCTCACAAAAACGCAATCCACAGCCCCGCCATCAGCAAGGTCACCAAGGTCACCGGCACCCCGGACTTTGCAAATGCCCCGAACGAGATCTTGATACCGCACCCCGCCGCCTGTTCCACGACGATGATCCCGGCCAGGCTGCCGAAAATAATAAGGTTGCTCGAAAACCCGGTACCCAACGCAATTGCAGCACCTAATGACTGCGCGTTGTTGTCCGGGTGCAGGTATGGGGAAAGCAGCATGACCGCCGGGTTGTTGCCGACCACATCACTGAGCAATGAACCGGCCACAAACAGCGAAATTGGGTCGTTAACGTCGATACCCACATGGCGCAACCAGTCAAACAGCGATTGCGGCAGTCCGGTATTGGCGAGTGCCTGGTTGCAAATGAACAAGCCGATAATCAGCAGCAACAGGTTGCCGTCAACTTGCTTGAGCACGTCTTTGGAAGCCAGGCTGCGGTTGACCAGCAGGATGCCCGCGCCGGCCAGGGCCACCAGTTCACGCGGCCATATGTCGGCCACCAGGGCGATGATCACGGCGCTGGCGACGATGATGGCTTTGGTCGTTTCGACTTTATCGAGCTGTACGGGAGGGTGAACAACCGCTTTATCGGTCTTACGCTCCAGCGTCCATTTGCCACGGTATTGCCACGCGATGATGCACCAGATGATGGGCAGCGATAAAAGCGCCGGCACCCCTGCAGCAATCATGAATTCGTTAAACGAGAGATCAAGCGCTTGGGCCGCAATCATGTTTTGCGGGCTGCCGATCAGGGTGCCCGCGGCACCGGCGTTGGCTGCAAAACAAAACGCCAGCAGAAACGGCACCGGGTTAAGCCCCCGTGCCAGCGCTACGCTGACCAGCAGCGGCGTCATCGACAACACCACCACGTCATTGGTCAGCAATGAGGAAAGCCCGGCACTGACCGCAATAAAGACTGCCAACAGCGCGACCGGGGTAATTTTCAGCGTTGCGACTTTCTCCGCAGCCCAGGCATAAAATCCCGAGACCGTGAACGCCCCCGACACCACCATCAAGCCAAACAGCAGCCCAAGGGTGCGGTAGTCGATGGCATCCCACGCGGCTTGCGGGCTAAGGCTTCCTGCTACGATCATGGCCAGGGCGCCAACGACTGCAGCGCCCGTTCTGTCCACGTTAAATGCCGGCAGCTTACCGACACCCATTACCAAATAAACCATGAAGAAAATGAGCAGGGTTGTGTACATAACGACGCCTAATGCAATGAAGCCCGTCACAGGCCGATATAAGGTGAACCGCTAAATGCCGATAGCGCTTCCTGCTCTGATCAACCAACAGGAAACGCCATGAGATGTCAGACCTGGCCATCGCCGCCCTGAACGTTCAAAACCTTCAGGGCGGCGCTCTAATGATTTAGAGTTTTTCTTTCTTGGCCTGGTGGTACTTCCTTCTGATTTCTTTGAGATCAACCGTAGGTTTGGGCAACTGCATCTTCATGTCTTTGAGCGTCTTCTCAACAATGCTCCCGACCGCCAGGTTGCGGAACCACTTGTGGTTGGCCGGGATGACATACCAAGGCGCGTGGTCAGTCGAACATTTGTTCAACATCGCCTCATACGCCTTGATGTAGTCGTCCCACAGGGCGCGCTCTGAATAGTCACCCTCGCTGATTTTCCACTGCCGCATCGGATCATCCAGACGCTCTTCAAAGCGTCTGAGTTGCTCTTCAGGCGAGATGTACAAGAAGAACTTCAAGATCGTCGTGTTATTCGAATGCACGGTGCTTTCAAACGCATTGATCAAGTCGTAGCGCTTTTCAATAACCTTGCCGGGCGCCATTTTGTGCACGCGCTGCACAAGCACGTCTTCATAGTGCGAACGGTTAAAGATAGCCACGTTACCGTCAGCCGGTACATGGGGATGCACCCGCCAAAGAAAATCATGGCTGCTTTCTTCGGCTGTCGGCTGCTTGAAACCATGCACATTGGTGCCTTGCGGGTTCATCGAACGCAACACATGCCAGCAAGTGCCATCTTTACCGGCCGCATCAATGCCCTGCAAAACAATCAGCAAAGAATGTTTACGCTCGGCATAGAGCTTCTTTTGCAGGTCAGAGATGCTGGCGGACTGTTGATCAAGATGCTTTTGCGCATCCTTTTCCGATTTATAAGAACCATGAAAGTCAGGGTCCACATCAGCGAGGCGAATTTTTGACCCTGGCTTAACAATCAACTTACTCATAAGGCTCATAGTCTGGCTTCCCTAGTCATGCGATGGCTTTAGTCAGGTTTTCGCTTTGTTTTTCACGCTTGTCGACGACGGAGAAGTAGATCAACTTCACGATATCGATGATCACCATCCAGACAAGGACGTACACCCAGACAACGCCGATCAGTTCCCACGAAATAGCCGGGACGAAAATACCGAAGGCACAAATAAATACCGCGACAATCTGCGTACCGATAACCGCCAACAACAGCGGCAACGACGGGAACGGTGGTTTGAACACGCTATTACGGTTACGCACCACAAACAGCAACAAGTGTCCGCCGGCTGCCAACTGCAAGAACAACATGGTCTGTAGATGACTCAGGTCGAGTGCAAACACATGCATCAGTTCTGCGTTGTTCATCCAGTACATCGAGATCAGAACAAGACCAAAGCTCTGCGCCAGTGCCATCAACCCCATCAGTGAAGAGAATATGATGATTCGGTGCATATCCCACCGCACCGGTTTCTTGGCTATTTTGACGTTGTCATAGGCGATGGTCATGATCGGAATATCATCCAGCAACGCCAGTACCACAATCATGATGGCGGTCAACGGACGCACGCCGAATACCAAATAAGACAGCACCACCACAAACATGATGCAAATCGTCATCGCAATCCGGTAGTACACATACGAGGTAATGCGCTCGAAGATAGCCCGCGCTTCTTCAATGGCATTCACAATCGTGGATAACCCCGGGGCGGTCAAAATCAGCGCGGCGGCCGATCTTGCCGCGTCCGTTGCACCCGACACCGCAATACCGCATTCAGCTTGTTTCAAGGCCGGGGCGTCGTTAACACCATCCCCTGTCATTGCAACAATGTGATTACGCTCTTGCAGCGCTTTAACGATCTGGTATTTGTTCTCCGGGAACACGCGCCCAAACCCGTCGGCGGCCTCAACTGCACGGGCCGCATCAATCGGAATATGGTTGTTGTCCGTATCTTTAGGGAACACCTGATCAGCAACCAGCAAGTGCGTCCCAAGCCCCAGTTGCCGGGAGATTTCGGAACCAATCGCCACGTCATCGCCCGTGACCATCTTCACCGACAGCCCCAGCGCACGTGCCTGGGCAATGGTTTCTTTAGCGTCAGGGCGCGGCGGATCGAGCAAGGCCAGCAAGCCCAGGAGGTCCCAAGTTTTGCCGCCATCATCCGAGCGGGCAACACCGAGTGCGCGCGTGCCATGGCTGGCCAGTTCACTGACTTTGCCGAAGTAAGCCGTGGAGCGCGGATCATCGCTGGAGGTTTCACTGATACCGCACAACGTGGCAATCACTTGCGGCGCCCCTTTGGCATAGGACGTCTGCTTTTGCGAAGCGTCTTGCACCACCGCCAAGGTCTTTTTATTGACCGGGTCAAAAGGCGTGAAACTGACTTGTTTAAAGCCATCCAGCGATTTTTTATCTTTCAGCGCACTTAAAACAGCTTGGTCAATGGCATCCGTACTTTCCGGCTGGCACGCCAACGCCGCGCCTAGAATCACTTCGTCGGGGGTTGTTTTAGGGTCAAAAGGAATCGCGCTATCAACCGTCAGGTGGTTTTGCGTCAGCGTCCCGGTTTTATCGGAGCACAACACATCAACCCCGGCCAACTCCTCAATGGCCGACAACCGCGAAACAATGGCCTTTTGTTTGGATAACGCCAACGCCCCCAGCGCCATGGTGACGGACATCACCGCTGGCATGGCCACCGGTACCGAAGCGATCAGCAATACCAACACAAACTGCGCAATATCACCGGCCTCAGACCACGCCCAATGCCCTTGCACAACAATGTCTTTGTATAACTGCGTGCCGACCAGAATCAGCGCCAGAATGGCCGCGAGGATAATCAGGAAATCCCCGATACGCAGTACCGCTTGTTCAGCGTGAGACTTGGCACCCGCACTGGCCACCAACTTGGCTGTGCGCCCAAAGAACGTATTGTTACCGGTTGAAGTGACAATACCGGTCATCGAACCTTGCCGCGCGATAGAGCCGGAGTAACCGCTGTCACCGACCATCTTCGATACAGGTAAAGACTCACCCGTTAACGCCGCCTGATCCACCGACAAATAAGCGCCGTCGATCAACAGCAAGTCGGCGGGCAAAATCTCCCCACCGGACACTGTCACCACATCCCCCGGCACCAGTTCGGCCGCATCGATGGTTTGCAACTTCCCGTCACGCTTGGCGTGGGCTTTAAGTGCCAAACCTTTCTTCAGCGCCGCCAGTGCACTGGCGGCTTTGTTGTCCTGCCAAAAACCAACAGCTGCGTTATAAAGCAGCAGGCCGGTAATCACGATAAAGTCTGGCCAGTCCTGACGCGCCAACGAGATAAGTGCCGCAATTTCAATCATCCATGGAATAGGCCCCCAGAAATAACCGAGCAGCTTTTTCCAGCGACTGTCTTCTTTGGCCTCAATGGCGTTCGGCCCATACTTTTCAAGCAGGCTCTTGGCCGTAGCCGAACTAAGGCCATCTGGCGAACTGTTGAGTTGGCTTATTTCTTTCTTGATACCCTCAGCATCCAGTCGCGCCGGCTTGGCGTTAGAAGAGCTGGACGAACTGGGCGAGCTAGCTTTTTTCACCGGGTCACTGCTTGTAGACCCATCGCCTGCCAATGTGATGTCGGACATTCCCTTACCCTCTTAGACGGCTCTAACTAATTCAGCACTCTCAAACTTCCAGTGCCGCAACCCGATAAAGTTGCGCACTCACCTATCCATCTTAAGGTCCGCACTTAATAATAAAGCCGCTCTGCATAATCCATGACTGCAGAGTGGCTATTAATGACTGACCTGCTTAAATAACAACTATCAAACAACTTCTTTAACGTAGCACTGGCGCAACTAACTTTTATCCAATCTTTACAAAGTATCGAAATAGATTGGTTTTTTAACTTGTTTTAGATAGACCTATTATTTTTTATGATAATAGTCAGATTGTCACACTTCATGTAACGCCCCGCATCTTCGGGCAAGCGTAGATCAACGCTCATCAATTTCAACACTGCCGGGCCAGATTTTGCCGGTTGAGAAGACCCGGCCTGTCCCTTACCCTACCCGCCCACCCTGCCCACACCGGAGCCTTCCTGTGCCTGATACCCACCCGCCTGCACTGGATGACATTGACCGCCAATTAATCGCGGCCTTGCAGCTTAATGCGCGTGAGAGTGTGGCGATGCTGGCGCGGCAGTTGGGGATTGCGCGCACCACGGTGACGTCGCGCCTGGCGCGGCTGGAGAAAACTAGGGTCATCACCGGCTATGGCGTGCGTTTGAGCCAGCGTCTGGTGGATGGCGGGCTGCAAGCCTATGTCGGGATTACCGTGCAGCCGCGCTCCGGCAAGGAGGTGGTGCGGCGTCTGAGCAGCATGGCCCAAGTGCAACAGTTGTGCGCCGTGAGTGGCGAGTTCGATTACGTGGCCTGGCTGCGCAGCGAATCGCCCGAGCAACTGGACCAGTTGCTTGATCAGATCGGCAGCGTTGACGGTGTCGAAAAAACCACCACCTCGATCATTCTCAGCAGCAAGGTCGACCGCGGCTAAGGCGTTATGCCTGCTGCGCACATCATTCTGTCGGCCAAATTCGTCATATTGACTAAACAAATGTCATAACGACGACACTTTGCGTCTTATTACCGTGTTCCGCGCTCCCTAAACTGGCGGCTGTCTTTTCCTATACTCACGTTTAACGCGAGTCGCCCAGTAAGGTCAGCCATGAACAAGAACAATCGCCACCCTGCCGACGGCAAAAAACCGATCACTATTTTCGGCCCCGACTTCCCCTTTGCCTTTGATGACTGGATCGAACACCCGGCCGGGCTGGGCAGTATTCCGGCCAATAAGCTGGGCGCTGAGGTGGCGATTGTCGGCGCCGGGATGGCGGGCATGGTGGCCGCTTACGAGTTGATGAAGCTGGGCCTCAAGCCCGTAGTCTATGAAGCGTCGAAGATGGGCGGGCGCCTGCGTTCGCAAGCCTTCGAGGGCAGCGAAGGGGTGATTGCCGAGCTGGGCGGCATGCGTTTTCCGGTGTCTTCCACCGCGTTTTACCATTACGTCGACAAGCTGGGGCTGGAAACCAAACCGTTCCCCAACCCGCTGACACCCGCGTCCGGCAGTACCGTCATCGACCTCGAAGGCCAGACCTTTTACGCACAAAAGCTGGCGGATCTGCCCGCCCTGTTCCAGGAAGTGGCTGACGCCTGGGCAGACGCGCTGGAGGAAGGCTCGCGCTTTGGCGATATACAACAAGCCATCCGCGACCGCGACGTCCCGCGCCTGAAAGAGCTGTGGAATACCCTGGTTCCGTTGTGGGACGACCGCACCTTCTATGACTTTGTCGCCACCTCCAAAGCCTTCGCCAAGTTGTCCTTCCAGCACCGCGAAGTGTTTGGTCAGGTCGGGTTTGGCACCGGCGGCTGGGACTCGGACTTCCCCAACTCGATGCTGGAAATTTTCCGCGTGGTAATGACCAACTGCGACGACCACCAGCACCTCGTGGTAGGCGGCGTCGAGCAAGTGCCACTGGGCATCTGGAGCCATGTGCCGCAGCGATGCGCCCATTGGCCTGAAGGTACCAGCCTGCGCTCGCTGCATCGCGGCGCGCCGCGCACCGGGGTCAAGGCTATTTCCCGTGCCGCTGACGGGCAGTTCTCGGTCACCGACAACCTCGGCGTCACCCGCACCCACGAAGCGGTGTTGGTGACGTGCCAAAGCTGGTTGCTGACCACGCAAATCGACTGCGAAGAATCGCTGTTCTCACAAAAAGTATGGATGGCGCTGGACCGTACCCGTTACATGCAGTCGTCAAAAACCTTCGTCATGGTCGACCGCCCGTTCTGGAAAGACAAAGACCCGGACACCGGCCGCGACCTGATGAGCATGACCCTCACCGACCGCCTGACCCGTGGCACCTACCTGTTCGACAACGGTGACGACAAGCCGGGGGTGATTTGCCTGTCGTACTCATGGATGAGCGATGCGCTGAAAATGCTCCCGCACCCTGTGGAAAAACGCGTCAAGCTGGCCCTCGACTCGCTGAAAAAGATCTACCCGAAGGTCGACATCGCCAGCCGCATCATCGGCGATCCGATCACCGTGTCATGGGAAGCCGACCCGCATTTCCTCGGCGCCTTCAAAGGTGCGCTGCCGGGTCACTACCGATACAACCAGCGCATGTACGCGCATTTCATGCAGCAAGACCTGCCCAGCGAACAGCGCGGGATTTTTATTGCCGGCGATGATGTCTCATGGACACCGGCCTGGGTTGAAGGCGCGGTGCAAACGTCGTTGAACGCGGTCTGGGGCATCATGACCCACTTCGGCGGCAGCACCCACGCCGACAACCCGGGCCCCGGCGATGTCTTCAACGACATCGGCCCGATTGCCTTGCCGGACTGACCGCAAAGCAACCCCGCTGCCCCCTGTAGGAGCGAGCTCGCCTCGCGATCTTTTGACCTTGAAAAGACCGCAAAACCAGCCCGCTCCCACAGGGATAGTGAATAAGGAGAGCCACCATGCGCATCGCCCTTTACCAATGCCAACCCTTGCCACTCGACGTGGCAGGCAACCTCCAGCGCCTGGCTTCCATCGCTTCGCAAGCCCAGGACATTGACTTGCTGGTCCTGCCCGAAATGTTCCTGACGGGCTACAACATTGGCGCCAAAGCGGTGGCCGATCTGGCCCAGCCCTCTGACGGCGACGCTGCGCTGCAAATTGCCGAGCTGGCGCAAACCACCGGCATCGCGATTGCCTACGGCTACCCCGAGCGCGACCTTGACGGGCACATCTACAACAGCGTGCAGGTGATCGACAGCCACGGTAAAAGCCTGTGCAACTACCGCAAAACCCATCTGTTCGGCCAACTCGATCGCGACATGTTCAGCCCCGGCCCGGACGCCTTTCCGGTGTTCGAACTGAATGGCTGGCAACTCGGCCTGCTGATTTGCTACGACCTCGAATTCCCCGAAAACACCCGCCGTCTGGCCCTCGCCGGGGCCGAGCTGATCGTCGTCCCCACCGCCAATATGGCGCCGTACGACTTTATCGCCGAGGTTACCGTGCGTAGCCGGGCCTTCGAAAACCAGTGCTATGTGGCCTACGCCAACTATTGCGGGCACGAAGGCAATGTCCATTACTGCGGGCAAAGCAGCATTAGCGCCCCCAACGGCCAGCAAATCGCCGTAGCCGAGCAGGACGAAATCCTGATTACCGCCACCCTCGACAGCCAACAATTGGAGGATGCCCGCACCGGCAACTTCTACCTGACTGATCGCCGCCCCGAACTTTACACCGCGCTGAGCAAGCGCTGATCGCCCGTAATCCGCTAGCATGTGGGCATCTCTGTTCCGGAAATGCCCATGTCTGCGCTGAACCCTTCCCAAGCCCGCCGTTTGACCCTCACTGACGGCCTGACTCTTTCACTGCGCCACGCGCCGCGCCTCAAGCGCTGCGCAGCGTTTTTACGGGTTCACGCAGGCAGCCACGACGTGCCAGCCGCCTGGCCGGGGCTCGCGCACTTTCTCGAACACCTGTTGTTCCTCGGCACCGAGCGCTACCCCGCCGCCGACAACCTGATGGCCTATGTGCAACGCCACGGCGGCCAGGTCAACGCCCGCACCAGCGAGCGCCACACCGACTTCTTTTTTGAACTGCCGGTGGCAGCGTTCGAAGGCGGCCTGGCGCGTTTGTGCGACATGCTCGCTCAGCCACGCATGAACCCGGCAGAGCAACTGCGCGAACGTGAAGTACTGCACGCAGAATTTATCGCCTGGGCCCGTGAGCCATCGGCCCGGCGCCAGTTCGAATTGCTCCAGCCGCTGAACCCGGCTCACCCTCTGCGGGCTTTTCACGCCGGTAATCGCTACAGCCTGCCGATCCAGCGCCCTGCATTTCAGCAAGCCCTGCACGATTATTACCGAACG
Organism: Pseudomonas sp. FSL R10-1350; assembly: GCF_009600525.1. Lineage (NCBI taxonomy): Bacteria > Pseudomonadati > Pseudomonadota > Gammaproteobacteria > Pseudomonadales > Pseudomonadaceae > Pseudomonas > Pseudomonas sp. FSL R10-1350. The sequence continues at coordinate 847 of NZ_WIVR01000024.1, read as the reverse complement.
TTTTATCACGCCGGCAACATCAGCCTGAGCCTGGTCGGCCCAGTGCCCGAAGCCGAACTGCTAGCCCTGGCCGAGCGCTATACCGAACCCTTTGCCACCGGCCCAGTGAAGGCGCAAACCCGCCCACCGACCTTGCTGTCAAACGGCGAAACCGTGTACCAGCAACTCGACGGCCAGCATCTGAACCTGCTGTTCGCCTTCGAACAACTGCCCGAGGCCTCCAGCACGGCGCTGGACTTTTTGTGCCGCTGGATCAATGCCGACAAGCCGGGAGGCCTTCTCGCCTACCTGCGCGAACAGCAACTGTGCACCGGCCTGAAAGCAGACGTGCTGTACCAGTTCGAGGGCCAGGCGCTGCTGCACATCGCCTTCAGCGCGGCGGGCAACATGACGCAAAACGCCACGATCGTGCGCGACGCGTTTTACGACTGGCTGGCCTATTTCAGCACGCAGCAACACCATCCCGCCCTGCGCAACGAATTCCAATGGCTGCGCCAGCGTCAGCTGGAGGTCAGCAGCGCGCTGGAACTGGCCCGCGCTGATTGTGAGCAACGTGTACCTGGGTTGTCAGATCAAGCCGTAGCAGCGCTCGCAGGCCTACTGCAACAGATGCTGCCCGCGGCGCAACCGGCCACTGGACACGCCTGGCAGTTGCCACCGCCCAACCCGTTTTTGAGCGCCCCAGAAAAGCCAGCCAATGCGGGATTGATCCGTGGCCAAACCAGCGCTCACCGGGGCTTGCGCACCTTTGCCCAAGACCGCTTGCGCAGCCGTCGTGATCATTCGGCCATGAGCTTCAGCGCAGACCTGCCCGCCACCGGCCACGAGGCCGCGGTTTACCTGCGCT